>CAKZUK010000230.1 GCA_937921775.1 uncultured Saprospiraceae bacterium | reverse complement strand
GTTACAGACAAGTGCTATACCATCTGGAGCTCCATTTTGCATACCTGATATTAAGAAACTTACTGCACCATAGCCCATGCTTTCATCATCAATCATTCCGCTCAAGGTAACTGTGTTATAAGTTCCACCACCATTACCATTGTATAAAACAATATCACAGGTGGATAAGTCAAAACCAGCACTTCCCGCTACTTCTACAAATTCACCAACGTCTGTGCTGGCATTATCATAATGGAATTCATTGATCCAGACTGTAGGTGCCGGAGCAGCTCCTCCGCTACAGTTATCAGTAGCAGTTGCTTCACCTGTATCCATTGGATCGATGCTCGCTGTACAGCCTACTGTTATATTTGCGGGACAAGTAATTACTGGAGGTGTTACATCCATGATTACATAATCAACCGGACAGTCCACCGATTCTTGAGTTCCGGGATCTGTTATTGTAAAAGTTCGAGTGATCGTTTGTGGAGCTCCCATACAACCGGCTCCTCCGTCATCTACATCTGTAAATGTAAAAACAACAGGATTACAACTTTCTAGGACATTACCACCCAGTGCAATAAATTCAGTAAAAAGTTCATCTAAAATTGCTAAGGTAGGTACATCTTCTACACATTGCAATGCGACCGGACCAGTAGGACAGATAACATCTAATAGACACACAGCTTGAATAATTAAAGTTACTTTTTTTCTTATATCATCATCACAAGGCACTGTAGAATAATTATTGAGGTCATCATCAAAATAGAAATCATAGGTTCCTGCTACACTATTATTAAGCGATGGTGTAAAGGTCAAACCTGTCCCTATTTCTGAGAAATCTGTTGTATTGTTAGATGAATTATACCATCCGACGCATGTAGGGTCTAAGTCGGGAGCAGCTCCTCCGTTAGGGTTTGTAATCACAAAATTAGGAATTGAATCTCCAACTGAAATAGTAATCGTCTGTTGAGCTACATAAGGAACAGCATCATTTGTATCTGCAAAATCAGGATCGCAACAAGAAAGGGCACTTCTTGCACAAAAGAGCGCATCTACCATCTTGGCAATTTGGCAATCAGAGAACAAATCCTGGCATCCATTATTAGAATAACTCATTATGTTATTACCGGCAACATTAATTGGGAAAGCAACACCACAGGGTGGTACTGGACAACCAGAAGCGTCAAAAGTGCAATTTCCGTTGTAGGAAGTACAGCCTGAAGGTGTTAAATTTGGATCCGCAGGTGTATCTCCTATATTGTCACCTTGAGTACAAGAGTTGGATCCATCAGGGCATTCATTATCCGTGCTCCCGTTTCCATTATTAGTCTTTCCGTGGGTATGGTACAAACCAAAAAAGTGACCTAATTCGTGGGTTGCGATACTAATTCCATTACAAAGTCCATTTGTATTATTAAAACCATCAATACCAAATGCAGTACCATAAGAACTAACATTATTCGTTGGAAAATTAGCAACACCTCCTTCCCATCCGTAACCTAATCCAGTAAAACCATTATAGTTTCCTGGTATATAAATATTTATAACAGAAGGAATATTAAAAGCCTTAGCTTCCCCAAAATCATCTATGTTATCTCCATTAGGATCATTGGGAGGTGTATCACTAGATGAGGAACCGTTCCTATAAAAAAGATTCAAGTCAGAGTCACAAATAGTTCTCACAGCAGCATCGCTATTGAATAACCCATTTGTTAAGCCACCATAATCTACAGCAGAGTCGTCCCAAAAATTGCATTTTACTAATTCAAAAGGAACACCCATACAATCATATTCGGCATTAATATCAATAAAAAATTGATCAATTTGAGCATTGGTCAGAGAATGTGCTCCACAATTATCATCCTGTAAAAGCGTAATTACTACTGGAATTTTAAAATCCTTACAAGGCATTTCTATGCAGCAATCGAATTCGCTACCTGGGTCACAGGTGTTTCCTGTTGCACATGTTCCTCCATAAGGAGTGTCAACTGTCCAAGTAGAATTGACAAAACTAGAAAGGGGACTATTTTTATATTGAGGATGCAATTCAAAATTTACAATACTCTCTGGTGACTCGCATTCATTAATTGGAGGAGCCATTAAATTAAATTGATTAGAGCTAATAGATTGACTATTCAAAATAGAAATAAAGAACAGAGTCGTTAGGAAAGCAAGTACTAGTTTGTTTTTCATTATTATTAATTTTCTGGATTATCAAAAATAACAGCCCCTAAATCAAATTAATCTTACAATAGGTAGGAGTACCTATTGTAAGGGGTATGGGGTATACGTATGATACCCAATAGGCAGTCGCTATTGAGTAGTTTAGTTGAAACATGGTTACCTAATAAATAACCAAATCAGTTTTTAGGAAAAATGTTGAAATGACAAGACAGATAGTTGACTTGTAAAATTTTTAGTTGTTATAATTAGATTTTATATAACTACGATGAGTTGTTTTCATTTTGGTTTATTAAAAAATAAATGAAAGTTATAAGCTAAAAGAAAGGCTTATAACTTTCACTAAAAACAATATACGAAACAATTTTCAAAGGCTATAGTTCTTAATCAAAAAATATTTCCATCTGCCTACTAAAGAGTGAGGTTGTTCCCTATAGCTATCCATAAATCATTCCTGCCCAGTGATGACTACTGTAATACATGAGTATCTTTTAACTAATAAAACAATATCTTACACTTATTAAAATCGTTGTTCAAACATGAAGTTTTAAACTATTTTCTGAAGGAAGAAAATGAGATTTTAAGACAGCCATATAACATTTAGAAACGTAGACATAATATATGGTAAGTCTGATCCTAAGTGAGGATGTGTATTGATAATCAAATATTTATAAGTAGTTTAACGGAATTATTTAAGTAATGTACAGAATTAATATTAAACGACTTTAACAAGTATTTTTAAGCAATCAATTCTAGCAATCATGGCGAAATATGATAATATAGGTACATATTACAATCAAACTCGTAGAGCCGATCCGTATCTTTTAGAGCAGATGTTAAGAAAATTTCAAGCGACGGAAAATCAACGATACCTTGATATAGGTTGTGGAACAGGGAATTATACAATTGCCTTGTATGAGAAGGGCTTAACGATTACTGGTCTTGATCCTTCTTTAAAAATGCTACAGACTGCCAACGCTAAAAATTCTAATATAAAATGGACTCAAGGTTCCGCCGAAAACATTCCTTTTGAAAATTATAGTTTCGATGCTGCTCTAGCCAGTCTAACTTTACATCATTGGAATAGTTTGAAAGATGGATTTAGAGAATTGAGTCGAGTATTAAAATCTGGCGGACAATTCACTATTTTCACTTCTACAAAAAACAGATGGAAGGATATTGGCTCAATCATTATTTCCCTCAAATGTTGGCCGATTCCATTCAACAAATGCCTGCACAAAATGAAATCATGGAGGCACTGTCTTCTTCTGGTTTTGAAATCGTAAATTCAGATCCTTATTTTGTTCGACCTGACTTGCAAGACAAATTTCTTTATGCCGGCAAGCATGAGCCTTCGTTTTATCTTAACTCGACCATGCGGCTAGGGATTTCCTCTTTCTCTTCATTGGCGAACAAGCTGGAGGTAGAACAAGGTTTACAAGTCTTAAAAACTGATATAAGTTCTGGTAAAATAAACTCGATTATTAAATCCTATGAGAATACCTTTGGTGATTATCTTTTTATTTCTGCGGTGAAGGTTTTGTCTCTTGACTCGAAGGACTCTCACCTTGGCTAAAAGGATTCGCTTAAGTCAACAAGCAATCGATATTAAATAGCAGCTAAGGCCTCCAACTATTATTTTTGACGGGATTAAAGTCCAGAGTCTGAAATCAAATGAACTAAACTATTAATTTACATAATTATAAGTATCTAAAACAACATCATGAAATTAACGCACCTTCTTCTTCTCTTAGTAATTTTTAGTACCATGTCTTGTAAGACAAAAAAAATGGTGCGTTCTGAAAAGCAAGCTGACATACCCGTTTTAAACGAGGAAGAGGAACGATTAAAATACGCTAATGAACTCGCTCACAAATTTATCATTGCAGACGGGCATGTAGACCTACCCTATCGACTAAGAGTCATGAACTTCCGTTTTGAAAAAGAGATGATTGGAATTCCTATAGAATCAGAAGATGGTGACTTTGATTATGTACGGGCAAAAAAAGGAGGATTGGATGCGCCATTTATGTCTATTTATTTACCAGCTCGCTATCAAAAGGAGCCGGGTGAATCAAAAAACATTGCAGATACTCTCATCAATATGGTTACCGGAATTTGTAATGAGCATCCGGATAAATTTGAAGTTGCGCACTGGGCTGGTGATGTGGAGCGAATATTTAAAGCTGGTAAAATCGCACTTCCAATGGGCATGGAAAACGGATCTGGTCTTGAGGACCAACTGAGCAATGTCGCCTACTTCAAAAAGCGAGGTATTAGTTATATTACACTTACTCATTCGAAAGACAATCTGATCTGTGATTCTTCTTACGACACTACTCGTACCTGGAATGGACTAAGTCCCTACGGTGCACAAGTCGTCAAAGAGATGAACAAACAAGGCATCATGGTCGATATCTCACATGTTTCTGACAGCACCTTCTATCAGGTTTTAGAACTTACCGACATTCCTGTTATTGCCTCTCATTCTTCCACTCGAAAATATACTCCTGGCTTCGAGCGCAACATGAATGATGATATGATCCGACATCTTAAAGTAAATAATGGTGTGATTATGATCAATTTCGGTTCAACCTTCTTAGATAAAGAAGTCTCAGATCAACGGACCGAATTGAGAAATAAGTTTCAGGAGATGCTCGACAAGGCAGGACTCAAATCTGAAGACCCAGCTGCCAAACCTTTAATTGAGAAATTTCAAAAAGAAAATCCTCCTTCTTTTTCTGATGTAAAAATGGTAGCCAATCACATTGACCATGTAGTTAAGTTAGCAGGTGTAAATCACGTGGGGTTCGGCTCTGATTATGATGGAGTTGGTGATTCACTTCCTGTTGGACTTAAGGATGTTTCTCAATTTCCAAACCTTATTGCTGAGTTACTTAAACGAGCTTATTCGGATTCAGATATTGAAAAAATTTGTTCGGGTAATTTGATGCGTGTTTGGAAGGAAGTTGAAACGCATGCTAAGAAAAAATAAAAAAGCGCTTGGCAAAACCAAACGCTTTAAATCCCAAAAGACCAACAATAATTTATTTTTACCAAACTTATGATTAAGCTCTGCGAATTGAAATCCGACGTCTACTGAACTTTGAAAGTTTAGTAGACGCCAATGCATTTGCAATGCCTTAGTAAGTAAAAATAAAATCGAAAATAGTTGTAATAGTTGGTCTTCAAAAGGGAAAGAAGAACCGTATGGAAGGAAATTTCAGTTTATTGAGGTGGAGGTAATAAAAGTTAGTTAATAAGTGCAATTGTATTGCTTTCAATAAAGTAATTTATAGAATTAAAGTTTCACAACTATTATAAGTAAGTGCTGGGACATAATTATTTTTACATTAATCGGTGAAGTATTTTTAGTCTAATCGATTAATTTTTAGTCTCATACTTAAGTTGTTTGACGAAATTATTTGCTGCTTTCTTTATTAGTTCACTTTACTTATTTCACCAATAATAAGGACCAGCATAATTAAGCAGCCATAGATGACTCTGTTTCGAAAATCTACATTTTCTTTTAGCATGATGTTTTGTGTTATTTGGTTAGTTAATACTTCAAAAGTAAGGGTAGCACACAGAAAAGTAAACGCTTCAAGTTATTAAAATGTGACACTTTTTTCTGATACATATTAATAAATTCATAATTGAATTAAAAAACAAAAAGCCCCAAGTGCATATTGCATTTGGGGCTTTTATACGAAGAGCAATTTTGCTTTACTTCAAGAACATATTAAATTCAACACGACGGTTCTTCTTACGTCCATCCTTGTTGATATTATCAGCAATAGGTTGAGTTTCACCATAACCTACATAGTTCATTCGTGCCCCGCTAATTCCTTTGTTTATGAGGTAATCATAACAAGTTTTTGCACGGTTTTCTGACAATTTCTGATTAGAAACTGAATCACCTACAGAGTCTGTATGACCAGAAATAGATAAGCTATATGTTGGATATTTTTTCATAAGTCCAGCTATTTCGTCAAGAATAGAAGCAGAGTTTGAGCTTGTTTTTAATGTTGCTCTAGAGCTATTGAATTGAACGTTCTTCATCGCGAAGGTCAAACGTTCTACATCTTTCTTCTCCATTTCAGGGCAACCATTATTAGAAACTGGACCTGCTTCTCGAGGACATTTATCCTGAGCATCTTGAACGCCGTCACCATCTGTATCAGGGCAACCATTAAACTTAGCGATACCAGCAGCGTTTGGACACTTATCATCCGCATCAGGAACGCCATCATTATCGCTATCAACGACTACGATTGGGCAACCATTGTTTGACTTTGGACCGGCTTCGTTTGGACACTTATCATCTGCGTCAACAACACCGTCGTTATCTGCATCCAAAATTGGGCAACCGTTATTATCTTTTGGACCAGCTTCCTTTGGACAGCCATCATCACCATCTTTGATACCATCATTATCTGTATCAGGACAACCTGCAAATTTGGCAATACCTACCGTGTTTGGACAGTCATCAGACTTATCAGCAATACCATCTCCATCACCATCTGGGCAACCTCTTAATGAAGCTAAACCAGCGATAGCAGGACAGTCATCTTCCGTATCAATGATACCATCACCATCAATATCTGGGGGAGGTGGTGGAGCAACTTTTCCAAACCGCCAAACTAATCCAGCACCAATCTGGCTGTTATTTCTTAAATCACTCATTGAGTTTCTGAACTCAGACTGCACATTTGCGTCTACATTTTCGGAGAGACGAATGTTTAGACCAATACCATAAGGAATATCGACGTGCACGTTAGAATTGTTATTCAATCCCCTTCCTTCAACTACCCCACCGGCACCAGCCATTAAATAAGGAGAAAAGACATTATCTCCAGGAATGACTTGAAATTGTACGATGGCATCCAAAGATCCAAACATACGCTCTCTTCCTGAATCAAAATCGTTATCTGAAGGGAATCTCGCTACACCTACTTTAAGAGGAATAGCTAAGTTGAAGAATTCGTTGATAGGATGGATATAACCTATCTCTACACCTCTAGTAGTGTTTCTGTAATCCGTATAAGCTCCACGGAATGGTGAATCATAATTAATGACTAATGCTTTAAAGGTCATTGCTCCAGGCAATTTTGCATCAGTTTCCTGAGCATGCAGAGCATTTAATGATAACATAAGAAAAGCTGCGAGGAACAGTTGTAGTAGACTTTTTCTCATAATTGAATTTTATTTTGTTTCGATTTAAATGACTATTTAACTAAAAACTATTCAGAGAAATAGGGGTTTTCGTTTATTGGAAGTTGGTTAACTTGCTTGGTATCCTTTCTTAAAAACCTTGAAAGTTAAGCCAAAATAATAAAAAAATGTATTACTGACATTTATAATGCAATTAAAATTAGCACCTATTACTAGGTACTTACTTTCAATGCTTTATATATAAATAATAAATTACAAGTTTGAGATATGAAGACAGGATAAAATTAAAACATTACTACAAATCACAAGTAGAGCATCAAATAAATACCAAAAATATTCGCACCACTTGGATTAAACAGTGTCGAAAGATAGATAAATTGATGAAAGAATAGGAAAATTCGGCAAATAAATGTTGAGGTCTAAATGAATACTAGACAGCATTCTGATCGCAACTTACTCTTTCAATCCACGCCCTTCTTTTTGAATTTTACCTTCTTTATTCAATTTTTTCATCAATCGATCAAGAATACCATTGATAAAGTCCTTACTCTTATCCGTACTATATAGTTTTGAAATTTCTACAAATTCGTTTAAAGTAACCTTAGTTGGAATCGTTGGAAATGCAGTTAATTCCGAAAGCGCCATTTTAATTAGGATCATATCCATAATAGCCACACGATCAGCATCCCAATTTTTCAATGTAGGTTCAATAATCCCTAATAATTCAACATCGTTTTCTACCACAGACGTCAGCAACTCACGTCCATATTCTGTAGTAGCTTCAACTTCTGGTTGATCTGATTCGAAAAAGGTCGGATTTCCGGGTAATGCTTTTATTGTCTTCTTAATAGTACCAACCACTAGTGACTTATCATCATCCCAACTCCAATAGCAATCGTCCATCACTTCATTGAACATTTCATTGGCAGAGAGCATCTTATAGAGCATTAGCAGCATCTTCCGATGATCGGCATCCGTTGTATTGGGATTGGTAACGTAAGCTTTGTATTCTTCTTTTTTAGCAAACTCAGCGTAGTAGGTACGCAAGTTGTCCTGATCAACCCGATCTATTAATTTCAATCGTTCCCAGCTCTTAGAGATGTTGGAATCATTGATCAAGGATTGCACTAAATTGTTAGTGAAAAGTTTATCCGTAAATTGTTTATCGGCTTCAGATGGAAGGTGTTTCGATCTTCTTTTTTCCAAATCCTTTTCAGCATACGCTGCTACTTGAGCAAGGTATAAAGTGTTTAATAAAAACAGTTCGTACGAACTATCTATATTGGTTTGAAAACGGCGCTGTAAGTCACGGAGAGTCATCTCTGGATCCCGATTAAGAGAGTAGAGTATCTGCATGACTTTAACGCGTATATTTCTTCGACTAAGCATATCTTTATATCACTTCAACGATAGGTCGAATGAATAGCACAAAGAAAAGTAAATTTTTCAACTCTCCTATTCTATAGTATAAAAAAAAGAAAATTATTTTCGCCTTAGAATTCTGAGGTGTTGACTATCAATGCTTTGCTGTGTTTGGTAATATTCCCTAATCTCGCTTTTTTTGGTAGCGCGCTAACTTATGTCCGGTATGTAAGCTAATTCCTAAATAGCACACTACCCAGTCTCCGGTATTTGGAGACTTTACTTTTGGAGTCGAGGGCAGAAAGCTCGAATATCCAATACATAAAAAAGCGCTATAGTTAACCTTATCAAGATCAAACTATAGCGCTTTTCAAAGCGATCACTGCCGCTTTTTTAATTCGAGTCTGCAGACCCTACTTCATCAATTGCTTAATCTCTGCGTAAGAAGGTAGTTTCTTATGGTGCCATTTATCAATGATCACCCCATTTTTAAGCAATACGACTCCAGGGTTGGAACGTACAATCGTTTTTAACAAAATATCATCGGCCATGTAAAACGGAAAAGGCGTTTGTGTAGCATGACGGAACTCGTCAATAGTTGCTGGACCAGCACCTCCTACTATAGCGTACACATTAAAACCATCTTTTTCGGCAGCTTCCGCTAATGGATTTATCTTTTCTTTATAGTTGTTTTGAAAATCTGTATCCCACACATACTTAGTCTGCTTGGCTTCACGCTGATTGACAGAAGCAACTTTTTGTACCACATAGCTGGTATCAACTGTCGTTATCGTATCTCTAACAAAAGTAGTATCATTCACCATTACGTTATCAGACATTTCCTCATAGTGGAGTTTATAACTTACAATCATAAAACTATACTTCGGATCAGACAATACGGCATCTGTCATATCTTTCCCTTCAACATCTTCCAAAGCAAAATCACTAATCTTTGTCGCCTCAATAGCTGGCTCCGACTTGATTTGATCGTATTCCCAATCTGCCTTTGGAAAGTCTTTATACTTTTTCATAAAGTCAGCATACGGCAATTCAGTTACTGCTCCTGTTGCCTTGTTGGTCAACTTATATGCGGTGACTTGTACGTTACCTGCAGCTTCCTTTTCGGCAGCCAATGTACCTGCAACATCAACACCTTTCTTAAATGGACGGAAATCTTTTCCTGGGATATCCCAGGCAAAGTTGCTAAAGCAATAAACCAACAATCCTATTGTAGCTACACTCAGGATTCCCGTTCTAACTTTTGAGTTAAACAACTGGTGCATATCCTTATGTCTAAAGACAAAATACAAGGCAGGTATCATCAAAAAGACATCTTTAAAGAAAGACACTCTTGGTTTCAATTTTAAGAAGTCACCAAAGCAACCACAGTCGGTCACCTTCATATTAGATTCTACGTATGGTCCCCAACTTCCAAAACTGAAAAAATTGACATCATTGGGTACATAACCGGTCAAGTAAGTAAAGCCAGTCAGGAATGTAAAGAAGGCCACAAGAGCTAAAAATAACCAACTGGTCAACTTAGATCGGATACCTAATAAAAGCATGATTCCCAATACGATTTCAAAGACAATCATAAAGACGGAAAAGCTCGTCACATAGTTGGCCAACCAAGGGAATATAGGTGCGATAAACGACATCCATGTCCCCTCAAAGGTGGAAGTAAATTCACCAAAGTATTGCTCCATTTTGTAAGCAGTTCCGAGAGGATCAACTGCCTTTACCCAGCCTGAGAAGATAAACAAAGCGCCACAAAAATTTTGCAGATATGTCATCAACCAACTCTTATGGTTTTTGAGTACTCCTACCCCTGCGGTCAATGCAGCTGCAGCGATTGCTACTCCAATAAGTAATTTCGATAATGTAATTGCTAAAATCATAGTTCAAATAATTTTGATTTTTTTCTTATAGAGTTAAATTGGCAGTGCCAGTTTTTACTTGATTTGTAGCTCTGCGCTAGCCGAGCATTCTAATTCTAAATGTGTCATTTACCCTTGTACACCCTCTTAATTCACCCCCTCTGCTTCCTCAATTTTTATCAAAGCAAAAACAGCATAATTAATAATATCCAAATAATTAGCATCCAGTCCCTCCGATATCAATGTCTTACCCTTATTATCCTCAATCTGTTTTACTCGTAGTAACTTCATCAAAATCAGATCAGTCAGCGACGACCGTCTCATATCACGCCACGCTTCCCCATAATCGTGATTTTTAGCCATCATCAACTGTCGTGCAATGACAATTTGCTCACTATACAGACGAGTTGCCTCGTCCAACCCTAATTCAAACGAATCATTTTCAGTAAGGTTCAGCTGTATGAGCGCCATTGCGCTATAATTAATCAAACCGATGTATTCGCTATCCACTGCTTCCTCTATTTTCTGTTCTTCCAGCTCCTCAATGCTCCGTATACGGCTAGCTTTTATAAAGAGCTGATCTGTTAGGGAAGTTGTCCTTAAAATCCGCCAAGCAGTACCATAATCCTTGGTTTTTTTAACAAAAATATCCTTGCACTTTGCTACTGCTCTATCGTATTGTTTTAATGTATTTTCCACATTTATGAATTTGCCGCAAAGATAGTAAAGTATCAGATATTTACACAGAGTAGAGGTCTGTGAGCTTTCTGGTACATAATTGTTAATACCTACGCGCCTATCTACCTTTGTGAAAACAGTATTTCAAATTTCGAAAAAACCAAGCCAATGCGCCATTGCCAGTACGAATACCACCTTAGCTCTTCCTTCTTGCTGCAAGGTATGGGCATTTTTTGACTGAGCTTGTTAATGGGCTTTGAATGTTTGTTAATCAGCTGTTAAGGAAGTAAATCTATCTAATTGGAGAAAGCTTTTTTGTTGATTGGAAAATTGAAGCTAATAATCTCAGTAATGCTAGTTTAGGTTTTTGAATAAGTTACGGCATTCAGCACATCCATATTCACATTCCAAGTCAAATCCCCTATATTTACATCCAATGAAAGACACCTTCCATACCATCACTACCGACTACTACGGTGAATTCAGAGATCGAGGCAGCAAATTCCTGACCTATGCTTACCCCGTGACCAACGAAGAGGAATGGCAGGCTCGACTCGATGAAGTCAGGAAACAACACTCCAAAGCCAACCATCATTGCTATGCTTTCCGACTTGGCCTTGACAAAAATAACTATAGAGCCAATGACGATGGAGAACCTTCCGGAACCGCGGGACGTCCCATACTCGGACAAATAGATAGTTTTGGCTTGACCAATGTTATTGTCATTGTCGTTCGATATTTTGGTGGCACCAAACTAGGTACTTCCGGACTCATCAATGCCTATAAAGAAGGTACAAAAGAAGCACTAAAGGATGCTGTCATTGTTGAAAAAGTAGTGGCAGATATTTATCAACTGACTTTTGATTACGCCCTCATGAGTGATGTTATGAACGCGGTTAAGAAACTAGCGCTTGAAATCACAGAACAAGATTTCACAGATGTCGGGAATGTATACATCGCCATTCGGCAAACGGAAGTGGAAGACACTATGGTGAAATTAAAGGCTGCTATTGCAAAAATTCATTTGGAAGAAGTGGAAGACATGGAGGAGATTGAAGGTTTAAAAATTGTGTTTGTAAAGACTCGTTGATTTTACAAATAAGAAGAGAGTCAAGTCAATTGAATCATTCCTGCAAAAAAAACGGAAGCCAACTTAAAGTCGACTCCCGATTTGGTATTATTAGCATAAAGCTTGTTAAATTTGCTTTCTTGCGTTGTCTTACAATTTGATTGGGTATTATTTTTTAGTTATTTAAATTATCTTGTGTTTAGACAGAAGTCCAAAGTCTTCCTATCTCAAAATCGTAATATCTCCACGCTTCATGATCATCTCTCCATCCAATTCACACTTCACTTCCAACATGTAGATATAGACGCCCTCTCCTAGTGGTTGCCCTTTAAATGTACCATCCCAAGTTTCATACTTATCATTCGTCTGAAATACCATAGCTCCCCAACGATTAAATACACGGAACACTTCTATATTTTCAATTGATGGTGAAATTTTTAATTCTAATTCATCATTAAACCCATCACCATTTGGAGAGAAAGCATTCGGCACACCAAACAATTCTTCTGGACAAGCATAAAGTTGTTGTATTGTAACTCTTTGCTCAGCGACACAGCCAGTCGCTGGATCCGTAACAGTCAATGTATAAGTGCTGGTACTATCTGGTGTTACCGATGGGCTTTGGCAGGTACTGCATGACAGTCCTCCTACTGGAGACCATTGGTATTCTAATGCGCTTTCTTGAAGTAGTAATATGTTTAACTCAACCGTTTGTCCGGGAACAAAATATCGTACCGCTTCCGTTCTAAACTGAGGTGCATTATTTACAAAAATTGTTGCTGTCGCTGTATCCGGATTACAAGTCGACAATTGCCCAGTTACATGGTAAGTTGTAGTGCTTTCTGGAGCTACCATAGGATCTGGAATATCTAGTTGAGACAAACTTACATCTGGTCTCCAAGTGTAAGTATCTGCTTCTCCAAAAATTTCAAGCATAACACTATCTCCATAACAAATCGTCATATCCATTCCTGAAATCTCCGTATCTTCATTTACCGCAACAAAAACTGAATCTTCAATCACACATTCTCCATTTGTAACAGTCATATAATACGTCGTTGCAACTACTGGAGATATACTTGGCGTCAAACTGGTCGCATTCGTCATCCCTATATTTGGAGTCCAAGACACCACACCTTCCCCTAGTCCTGCAAGGTTGGTCGTTTCACCATCACAAATAACTAGATCATCCCCCGCATCAACAGCCGATTCTTGTACGACAATCACCTCAAGAGTATCATGTAGCAAACATCCAATATCGGAAGTGGCTGTAACCAT
>CAKZUK010000229.1 GCA_937921775.1 uncultured Saprospiraceae bacterium | reverse complement strand
GTTAGTTGTTCAAAGTCGATGGGAGTACCCCATTCTTCTGATCCTTTTTTGTAGTAGACTAGATTTTTGTTATAAAAATCGGAAAAGATATATTCATATCTCGACCATAAGCCCAAACAAGTCATGTATTGCTGCAAACCTCCTATCCCATTAAAAAACAATTCTTTTCCATTGGCAAGAAAATGAACTTTAGGTCCCAACCATGAATTGCTGCTGCATATCCCTGTTGAGTATTCTTCACCTCGTGCATATACTGGAAAGAACAGACTTTGACTATCTAGACTAATGGAATCTATTCGTATTCCAATCAAACAGTCGAGGCCTTCGCATTTATTTAGGAATTCGCCATAGAACTGACTATTGAAGGTACTGGCTTCAAAATACGCTTCACGATTTGCGTCTAGCGTGTGGTAGGATTGTGCTTTACTAGTATTGATAAACAAGCAAAGCATACAGAACAATAGAAGTAGCAAAAATGAATGACTTAGATTGAGTTTAGTGTGGATTGTTTTCATTGCTTTGGTGATTTTGTTTGTTTAAAGCTATGATAAATTTGGGGGTGATTCTTTGAAAGTGATAGAGAATGGAAACTGGTTGTCAGAAAAAGAATACAACCCTTCAGTTTTTCTGCGACTGCGACTTTAGTACAGGATTCTAATTCCCATTCCAACTCTCTTCCTCTCCCTCATTCGCCTCCAGCATCTCAATAAATTCCTTGCGAGGAATCGCACGTGCACCAAGACTTCCAAGATGCCCCGTCTCCTGCTGACAATCGATCAACTTAAAACCTTTCTTTTTCAATTCCTGAACTAGCGTAATGAAACCAAATTTAGAAGCGTTACTAACTTTTGCAAACATAGACTCTCCAAAAAATATTTTACCTAGCGCAATACCATACAAACCACCAACGAGTTCTTCTCCGTCCCAGACTTCCACTGAATGTGCGAAACCTTGTTGATGCAAATTGCAATAACCTTCAATCATATCTTCGGTGATCCAGGTGCCGCCTTGTTGATGGTTGCGGCGTTGTACTTGACAGGATCGCATCACTGTTTCAAAATCGTGGTCGAAGCTTACTTTAAACTTTTGTTGGTTGAAATAAGGTCGCATACTTTTGTGAATCTTCAAGTCATCGGGAAATAACACAAAACGCGGATCAGGGGACCACCAGATAATCGGATCATCCGGATTGAACCAAGGAAAGATTCCTTGTCGGTATGCTTCCAACAAACGATCTACTGACAGGTCGCCCCCTACTGCGAGGATACCGTTGGGATCGGCAAGGTCCACAGGCGGAAAAGTGTAATCGTTTTCTAATAGTCGGAATATTGGCATAATGGAAGTGGGATCCTTCGACTCTACCTGTCTGCGCCGAGTAGACAGGTAGAGTCGAAGGATGACAAGTTGTTTTTTTTAACAAAAAAAGCAACAACCTTCCAGAGGAAAATCGTTGCTTTTTTATTTTTATAAAATAGTCCTAAGACCTATCCTTCAATTACAGCAGAAAGGCCACGATCCAGCAAACCATCTTTCATTGGTTTTAGGATATTTTCGGGAGCTTTCTTAACACTTGCTCTGCCTTTATAATGTATCAACATGGCACATTGTTCGGCCTGAGAAGAGTTGTGTTTTAGAATTTCTTCAAAGCATTGGATTACCCATTCGAATGTGTTAACATCATCGTTGTACACCACCAATTCGGCAGGGTCCTCTGTGTCAGTCACTTCATCGAGCACCAGAACTTCTTCCAATTCCTCAACGGTCATATTATCAAATTTCAGCGGATGAGTATTTAAATCCATGGTTTAAAGTAATTTCAGTAACAAATAAGCACCTTATTTAAGGCACTCTAAAATAGAGGAAATATTTCAATTAATCTAGAAAGAAGCCTGATAAAGAATTCGCAAAACTGCAAAATGCTACTTTTAGGGTAGCCAAAAGGCATTCAAACTCTCTACCTAACGCTTATAATTTTCCTAAAGTTTCCTTGACTGCTTCAAAATTTGGTAAATCTCCGGCAGATTCTAAAACTTCTGCATATCGGATTACACCTTCTTTGTCTATTACGAATGCAGCACGTTTGGAAACTCCTTTCATATCTAGCACAAAATCAGCATATAAAGAGCCGTAAGCGCGAGAAACTGTTTTGTTGAAGTCAGATAGCAATGGAAAGTTGTATCCTTCTACCTCTTTGAATTTCTCCAAGGTAAACAACGAATCAACAGACAAGGCTAGTATCTGAGCGTCCAAACCTTCATAAGTCCCAATATCATCACGCATAGTACACAATTCAGTGGTACATACTCCTGTAAATGCCAATGGGAAGAATAACAAAACGACGTTTTTCCCTTTGTATGATTCCAATGAAACCTCAGATTTATCGGTTGCTCTAAGTGTAAAATTCGGTGCGGTGTCTCCTACTTTGACCATTTTCTATTTATTTAAGTTTAAAAATATGTTTTGTAATTAAACAAAATACTAAAGCCTAACAAATAAGCCTTAATATTGTTTTTTATTGAGCCAAATATACGATTTTGAAGCAAGTAAGTAATTAAAATTAAAACGCAAATAAAAATGAAGACACTCAATACCTAACTTACAAAGAGCTTCAAGCAGTGTCTATTTTTTAACTCTAGCAGTAACTGTTCAGCTTACTTTAATAAAATCCGTAATTTTAATTTCACAAGCACATTAAATGAATCCGACAAAAAAGGCATATGCCCAACTCCACTTAGCAGTATTACTCTTTGGTTTTACCGCCATACTTGGAGCATGTATATCATTGTCGGCCTTTGTGTTGGTTTGGTGGCGGGTATTTCTCACCTCTATTAGTTTATTATTTTTGATTGGCTTTGGCAGAAAGTTGTATTTACTTCCACGAAAACTGATTTTGCAATACATGGGGATTGGGATTATAGTTGGGCTACATTGGGTTTGCTTTTTTGGATCTATTAAATATGCGAATGCCTCTATTAGTTTGATTTGTATGGCAACTATTTCTTTGTTTACTTCTATTCTGGAGCCGTTACTTATGCGCACACCTTTTCGCTGGTATGAATTAGCGATTGGGATTATCATCATACCTGCCATGGTGCTTATCGCAAATAGTACGGAGATCGCTATGCTGCCAGGGATTTGGGTGGGGCTGTTGTCCGCTTTTCTTGCTGCACTTTTTAGCACACTGAATAAAAAAATGGTAGAGAAAACGGACCCACTTACGATTACATTTTTAGAATTAGGAAGTGCTTGCTTATTCCTTGGTCTTTTACTTCCCCTTGTTTTTAGCTTTAATCCAGAACTACATTTTATACCTACAGCAATGGACTTCTTTTATCTGATCATCCTCGCTTTGTTGTGTACCACTTTTGCATATGTACTTTCATTGATGGCACTTAAACAGGTCTCTGCTTTTGCTTCCAACTTGGTCTACAACCTAGAACCTGTCTATGGAATCATTCTAGCCATTTTCCTTTTACAGGAAAACAAAAGCCTCAACACCGAGTTCTATACAGGCTGCGCCCTGATACTTTGTGCAGTATTTAGCTATCCATTTATCAAAAAAATATTTAAGTAGTGACAAACGTCATCTCGGATATTTTTTACATTAAAAAAAATGCCTTATATTTGCGTATAAACCATTCTAAGCAAAAAATCACCATATTATAAATACCACATTTAGGTATTGAACCTAAACGTGAATTCCTTTATTTTTGAACCTATTCCCTCCGCCTTTTGAAAACATGAATATTTATCGACTTCTCATGAACAAACAAAAATTTGCAGCCATATTACTGCTCTTCACCGCAATACTAGTGCTCTATTCGTGCACTCAGGATGTGCTCGAAAGTCCTTTAGATCAAAGGTTACAGATTGCCCTTGACAATTGTGCACCTAGCGGAAATCACCGCGATTTTCTCCTCCCTCAAAGCAACGACTTTCAAAATATCCCTCAGGACCCTAAGAACCCAATCACTGCTGAAAAAGTAGCTTTGGGTAATTTGCTATTTTTTGAAACAGGGCTTGCACTGGCTCCCTTTCAAGAAATTAGTAAAAGTAGTTTCTCCTGCGGTAGCTGCCATGTACCTACTGCTGGGTTTATGCCTGGACGTCCACAAGGCATCGCTGACGGTGGTATTGGCTTTGGTGTAAATGGTGAAAATCGCGACAAATATCCCTCATATGATGAAGATGAAATAGACGCACAAGGCATTCGTCCCTTGACTCAACTTAATGTTGCTTTCGTCACAAACACTTCTTGGAATGGACAATTTGGAGCCAACGGTGTCAACGAGAATACCGAATCGCTCTGGTCTAATAATGAAGAAACTGCGCTCAATTTTCATGGCTTTTCTGGAAATGAAACTCAAAACATAGCTGGCCTCGACCTTCACCGAATGGTGATCAATAAAACCGTTTTAGACACTTTGGGCTACACTCCTATGTACGATGTAGCTTTTTCTGATTATCCAGTAGAAGAGCGATATAGTGTTGAAACAACGGCATTAGCACTTTCTTCTTACACTCGTACTCTATTTACCAATGAAGCGCCTTTCCAAAACTGGCTCCAGGGCGAACACACTGCAATGACCGATCAAGAAAAAAGAGGTGCCTTATTGTTTTTTGGAAAAGCAGGATGCAACACTTGTCATGATGGTCCGGCACTTAACGCTATGGAATTTGCTGGCATAGGTGTTCAGGATTTATTTGAACACGGTGGACTAGGGACTGATGTTAATGACAAAAAGAATCTAGGTCGCGGTGGTTTCACCGGCAAGGAAGAAGACATGTTCAAGTTCCGAGTACCTCAACTTTATAATTTAAAAAATTCTCCTTTTTACTTTCATGGAAGTTCGCATAACACCCTTAGAGATGTTGTACAATATTTCAACTTAGCTATTCCCGAAAACAATCGGGTTCCAGAATCACAGCTTTCTTCATTCTTTCGTCCGCTTTTGCTTTCAGAAACGGAAGTTGATGATATTACTGTATTTCTCAGTGAGGCTTTATATGACCCTAATTTGGAGCGCTATGTTCCAGAAAATGTTTTGTCTGGAAATTGCATTCCTAATAATGATCCGTTTTCGCAGATTGATTTGGGTTGCGAGTAAGCGATAACTTTCTCTCACTTTTAGCCTTTGATAGCCTGTCTCTCGGCTAATAGGGATTCTTTTTGATTTATTATTAGTAAAACTCTCTGCTGAGACTAGCCTTCATTGATGCTAGTCGACTACTACTACAATTAAGTCTAGACAAAAGACCCACATAAATTTTCACACCAAGCGTTTTGTTTTCTCCTCGAATAAAATCAACTTTGCAGGATGGAAATCAAGCAGCGCAAATTAAACGCTTACACGGAAGCACATTCTAGTCCTCCTGATTCAGTTTTACTGGAGCTGGAACGGGAAACCAATTTCAAGGCGCTTTCTCCACAAATGATTTCTGGTCCGATTCAAGGACAATTACTTTATTTTTTGAGTAGTATGCTGCAGCCAAAATCTATTTTGGAAGTAGGTACCTTTACAGGCTATGCAACTATTTGCCTCGCACGCGGATTGGCAAAAGGGGGCTCTATGCATACAATTGAGGTCAACGAAGAATTAGAAAGCATCATTCGAAAATATATTGCCAAAGCGGGTTTGACAGAGCAGATCCAACTACATATGGGAGATGCGCGAAAAATTATTCCTAGCATTGATGGCGACTTTGATTTGATCTTAATCGATGCTGCCAAAAAAGATAATGCTGCTTATTTTGACATTCTAATTGATCGCCTTCGACCTGGTGGACTTATGATCGCGGACAATGTTTTGTGGGATGGTAAGGTCACTCAAGTGGAAAAAGATAAGAAGACCAAAATGATTGATGATTTCAATAAAAAGATTCAGGCGGATGATCGAGTAGAAAATCTTATCTTACCAATCCGTGATGGGATTCTTGTTATTCGTAAGTTGTGAATCTAAGAAAATAAGACACAAAAAAAACTGAGCACACTATAAAATGCGAAAAAGTTTATTGCACATATTACAAGCTGCACCTGCTGCTTTTTCAATTAACCGATTGAAATCCATGACTGGACAACGACTGGTACTCCCCTTCTATCACAGCATACAAGGCAGTGAAGACCTACCACACATTCGCCACCTTTACTATCCACGAAGCACCAAGCAGTTTGAGGCTGATCTCGATTTATTTTTATCAGAATATCAGCCAATTGGTCTAGAAACTTTAATTGATTCGGTACAGAATGAAACAGAACTACCGAAAGACGCTTTCTTTTTATCTTTTGACGATGGGCTTCGAGAGGTCTACGATATTGCAGCTCCGATCCTAAAGCGCAAGGGGGTACCCGCAACGATCTTTTTGAATAGTTCGTTTGTGGACAATAAGGCTTTGTTTTTTAGATACAAGGTAAGTGTTTTGATTGAGGCGATTAACAAACAAAAACTTACTAAAGGTCAGACTAGCCAGCTTGGCAAAATGCTTTCGCTAAATTCTCCGGAGAAGGCATTGATTGAAGAAGACTTATTGACACTCAATTATAGTCAGCGTCAGCTACCCGATGAACTAGCCGCTGTTATCGAACTCGATTTTGATGCTTTTCTAAAAAAACAAAAACCCTATTTGACCAGTCCTCAGATTCGTGAATTGAAGAGCGATGGATTTACAATTGGAGGACATAGCGTAGATCATCCACTTTTTGCGGAGATCAATCTTGCCGAACAAATTCGACAGACAGAGCGCAGTGTTGATTTTGTAAAACGACGATTCAAAACCAGTTACCGAACTTTTTCTTTTCCATTTACGGATCATGAAGTTCGTGCCGCATTTTTTGAGGCGATGGAAGAGGATAAGATTACGGACATTACTTTCGGATCGGCAGGTATTAAGGAAGATTCATTTACAACGCATTTTCAACGTATTCCAATGGAAGAGTTTACTACTTCTGCGGAGGAAATATTACGGGGTGAATATTTGTATTTTTTATTGAAGGCTCCTATTGGGAAAAATTATATTGATCGAGGCTAGAGTTAAGTAAACACTACATCACCATCACCATCCTGAATTACAACATCTCCTTTCATATATTGCTCCAATTCAGAACTATACCCAAACGTTTTATCAATCAATCGTACATGATAAAACGGAGCATTATTTTCTCGAAAATACGCTAACAGTTCTTTGTGGAAACAAACAAACGTTTCTGCTCTCACTTCTATCATTTTTTGCAAAATGACCTTCGCTACTAAATCCGTTTTTTCTTTTTCAAAATACGCATAAGGCAATTTCAACTCACCATCCCGTAAAGTCATAAATAGCACTGCAATCATTTCTTTCTCATACCATACTTTCAAAATGATGTTATCAAATCGTTTTGCGTAAGCAGAAAAAAAATAGGCTGGAGCCATTGGTCCTGTTCCATTCTTATTCACAGTAAGCCATGGATCTTGAATAATCCAATTGAGCTGATCTTGTCCACGCCCGATTAATTCCTTCCTATTGTGTTTACTAATGAAAGCAGCAGCGGCATTGTCTATCGTATTAATTCTTTTGATTTGGAAATCTTCTTTTTGCATCGTATCCCAAACAGCGATTCGAAGTGCGTAAAAAGTATTCAAAATAAAGTCAATTAGGGAAAAAACAAACCGAATTGCTTTCAATTGTGGATAACGAGCAGGTATAATTTTGTGCCATTTGAAACGCAGAAAACCACGCATACCATCCATTTTCCGAAAAGAGAAAAACCCCATGTGCTTTAAAATGGATTCTGACTTTTCTGGTAAAGCATCAAATAACATCTTGCCTTTCCAAAGTTTTAAAGCTTGGTAGAAAACTTGCATCGTCGCAGCCTTTCCTTTTTCAGGATGCCCCCACCAGCAACTGCTCCAACAAACTTTTTCATCAGGCCCCTCAGCAATACGATCGGGAAGACAACCGAAATAAGCAACGATTTCCTTTGCTTCATTATAAGCCACGATGAGTGCGGGATCATCGGGGTGAGCAGTAGCGTTTTTTTGTTGAGAAAGTGCACGAAGTGGAGTAATTGGTATATCTGAAAGTTGCCTTGTGCTGACTTCTTCAGTGAACTGAATTAAATTTTTTATGGGTATGATCTTCAGCATATTCTTACGAATCAGCAGCGATTCGGTTAGCAGTGAAGGTACAAATATCACCAACTGATTGCATACTCAACATGTCCATTAAATCAAATTTAATATTGTACTTTTTTTCAACAGCATCGATTAGCATCGCATGATTTAGTGAATCCCATTGTTCAATATCATCCATAGTAGTAGACGGCTGAAGGTCTAGGTCTTCTCGCTTAAGAACGCGGGCGAAGATGGTTTTTAAATCTGCTAGTATGTTTTCTTGATTCATGTCTTTTCCTTTTTGGTAAACTGGCGAAGCTTATTCTTGTCCAGCTCCAAGCAACCAATAAATATCAAATGTACAAAACGATTGAAAACCTAAATCTTTATAAACATGGGCTCCCATTCGACTCGCCTGAAGATAAGCGTTTTTACAATCATTTGCTTTCGCATCTTTCAAAATCTGTACAGTTATTTTTCTAGCGAGCCCTTTTCTTCGATGTGCCTCGATGGTCGCTACCATGTAGATCCCAATATCAGATCCCGTTTTGAAGGTCATCGCTGTCGCTACAATTTCGCCTTCTTCCACTGCTCCATAAAAATGGAATAGACCAGAGCGCCAACAGGTTTCAAAAAAATCATACGCTACTGGTTCTCTACCAAAAAGTACTTTATTCACGATGGCCAACCATTGTTCCAACTCGCTTTCAGTTTCAATCAGCTTCACATTATCTACTTGTTGATTGGAAAAGTCTGCTTGCTCCAAATCCAATCTCATCCCAGGCCAAATCATCATTTTGCGAAAGCCTACAGTTTCTAGCTGTGGATAAAACTCCTGATAATTCTCTGGACGAAGTAATATCCACTGAGCAGGTAAAGTCCCTTCGTGAACTTCCTTTGCGATACTTTCCAGTTCCTCCGTCTCGCTTGTCCCGAAAAAAGTGCGTGGCCAGTTGAATGGTTCGCAGTCTACGTACTCCGCTCCATGCGCGAATGTTGGCGACTTCTTTTGGAGTGCGCCCATAGTTCTATAAAGTTCGTGGAGGTTATTTTCTATGTCTTTTTTGTTCATTCTTAAAAGTCTCGTTTTAATAAAGCTGTTTTCTTTTTCATTAATACTTAGTTTCCATCAATAATTAGGGAAAGAAAATACCAAGCCTGTTAGCACTCCGAATATAGTGAAGCAAGTACCAAGTTAAAACCGGATTTTTGTCATCCCGAGCGACGAAGGAGTCGAAGGACAAGTCCGTTCATTACACTCAACAACTATTCAACTCGTTTCACCTTCCCTGCTGGTCAAACCGGTTTGATCAAGATGACAACTCTTTTACTATTACTCACTTTAATTAAAAATATTTAATTTAACGCACTAAATCCTTCAATTGTTTTCGATCTAACTTTCCACTTTGCGTTAATGGTAAATGATCTAACTGGTGAATATTTTTTGGTAACATATAAACGGGCAATTGCTGTTTTAGGAAACTAAGTAATTCATCCTCATTTTCAATTTGCCCTTCTACAAAAAGATGAATTTCTAAAATCCCTTTTTCATTTTTAATAACCGTAGTCGCTACATTTTTAATTACTAAAAAGTCGCGGGCATGGCGTTCTACATCACCCAACTCAACTTTGTAACCTTGTATTTTGTATTGCTGATCTTTTCGGCCACAAGAGTAAAGTATTCCTGATTCATCGGCAAAAGCCATATCGCCACTTTTGTAAAAACGATAGGATTGACCGTCTATAATTTTATCAAAAAATAGATCTGCATTTTTTTCGGGTAATTTCCAATAACCTTGCATAAGGTTGTCACCAGCGAAGCAAAGTTCCCCCTCCTCTCCTACTGAAACTTCTTCCAGTTGCTCATTTACGAGCATTGCTTTTGTATTTTTCCATGGTTTCCCAAAAGCTAAAATATTTTGGTGCGATTTATTTTCAGACATCTTGCGACTTAGTTCGTAACCAATGCAGGCCATAGTAGTTTCACATGGTCCGGAAATATTAATGACTCTTGCATTAGGTATGCAAGGGATCCAAGCTGCTGCCAAATCAGTATAAAAAGGTTCGCCACCCAATAAACAAAAGCGTAAGTCGGGTAAGTTAGCTTGCGCAAAATAAGGTTTCAAAAACTGGAGTGTCGACGGCACCATCGCAGCAAAAGTAATCGCCTGTTGTTGAAGTACTTGATAGGCAGCTAGATATTTCACCTGTTTGTGATTGATTGGATAAACTGCCGCCCCAATACACCAAGCTGGCAAATACGAAAGCAATGACATATCAAAAGTGAATTCAAACATCTGAAGAAAGCGATCCTTTTCCGAAAGGTCATATCCCAATGCAAAGAAAGCATCCAGTGTTGTATTGATATTTTTAAACGTGTAAGGCACTCCTTTTGGAATGCCTGTACTACCCGAGGTAAAAATCATGCACATGATCTCATCGACTTTCCAATCAGATAGATCTGAAAAACTCTGATTTGTTCCTTTTGCTTCTTTTGTCAAAATCACTTTTGCTGTTGTCATCAAACTATCTGTCGATGCTCTACTACTCAAAACATAGGAAACATTTGCTTGTCGTAAAACGCTCTCATTTCGTTCCACCGGACTATTCGGACTCAGCGGCACAAAGGCGTAGCCCTCTGCCCATAGCGCCAGAATAGCTGCATAGGTTTCCAAATCATCGAAACCCGCCAAACCAATAAAATGCGACTGTGGGCGTTCCTTTTGGAGTAAATTTCGAATTCCATTCACATAAAGCAATAAGTCAGCATAACTGTATGACTGGTTTCTGATACAGAATGCTATTTTTGCGCTATGCTTTTCGAAGCTATTTTTAATTTGCTGAAGCATCAATAATTTAAATGACTAAAAAAGCTCAATATCGTCAATTCTGCGAAGAGGAGAAAGCAATCCCGATTTTCTCGCAGCCCTGGCACCTAGATATCGTATGTTTTGACGGTGAATGGGATGTAATATTGGTGGAGAAAGGTGGTCAAATTGCTGCCAGCATGCCTTATTTCATTAAGCAAAAAGGGCCTTTCAAACATATTGCGATGCCTTGGTTAACAAAGATGCTGGGCCCCTACATTGTCGAAAGGTTCAAGAGTGGCAAAAAAGAGCAGAGCATAGTCAAGGGTTTAATTGAGCAATTACCCGAAGTAGCCCACTTCAATCAAAATTTTCATTACGACATCAAGGACTGGCTACCTTTTTATTGGAAAGGTTATAAACAAACGACTTTTTATAGCTACTCCATTCGCGGACTGCAAGACCTTGATTCCGTTTACAAAAAATTTGATTCTGACTACCGCAACAACAAAATCAAAAAGGCGAAAGACTTAATTACTGTTAGTCACGATGGAACTGTCGAAGACTTTTATCGCATTATGAAAATGAGCTTTGATCGGCAGGATATGAAATTAGCGATTCCCCTTGATTTTCTCAAAAAATACGATCAGATTTTAGTTGAAAATAAATCCCGTGAATTATTCTTTGCGCGAGACGCGGAGGGTCGTATTCATTCAGCTATTTATTTGGTTTGGGATAAACAGCGTGCGTACTATCATATTGCTGGCGATGATCCGGACTTGCGGAATAGTGGTGCGGGAATTCTCTTGGCATGGGAGGCAATACAGTTTACTAGTAAAATCTTGGGTTTGGATATTTTTGATTTTGAAGGGAGTATGATTCCGGGAGTGACCAAGGTTCGCCGAAAATTTGGTGCGAAGCAGGAAGCTTTTTTTAATATTGAGCGCTATGACTCTGCTTTGTTTCGCTTGCTTCGATTTTTGAAGAAGTAGAATATATTTTTTTCGTGAGACGTGAATCCTTTAAGGTGGATGGGAGCACAGATTGGACAGATGAAACGGATTAGGAACGGATTTTTCGGCAGCACTTAGCTTTGACTACCCTCATCTGTTAGATCCGCGTTCCCATCCCCGTTCGAGAGGAATTTTTAAAAAAGACTAACGTATCCAAAATGTGTTTTTACATTCCGGAAATCAATCGGATTATTTTGTTGGCGACCGAGGGCGAGGCTGAATCCGAAGAGGCCCACTTTAGTTTCAAAGGTAAGCCCAGCTCCAAAACCTAATGGTTGATCAATATCATTTTGAGTGGTGGTAATATTTTCGACATAACCATAATCGGCAAAAGCATACAAGTAAGAATTTTGGCCAACCAACAATCGATATTCAACTGTGCTAACTGCATAACGAGTCGCGAAGATTGTCTTTTCATCAAAGCCACGCAATAGACGGTTTCCTCCAATTCGATATTGCTCATTTTGATAGATCGGATTTTCGCTGATATACCAACCTGAGTTCAAGCCAAGCTTTAGTGCTCCTCTGGCAAACATCGGTACGTAATATTCCAGTTGCGCCGCAATTCGGTATTGAAATGTTTTCAAATTAAGCGTATCATAAGCCAGCATATAATCGATCGTAGGGTCTTCGATATCTAGAATGGAATTGTTCTTTTTTATCTTTTTGACACCAGCATCACCGTGTAGCTTTATGCCCCAGCCTTTTCGAGGGTTGAGTCGGTAATCCAGCTTTTGCAAATAATATTCAAGGCCGAAAGAGGCATTGGAAAAATCGAGGCTGGCGGGCAATTTTTGGCGGTTTTGAATATCTGCTGTATTGATTGTCAGGATATTTGAAACGGTATTATTCCAAAACGCTTTGACATAATTTCCGCCTTCAAAAAGGTATTGCACCCCAAAATCGTAGGTTACATCCAAACTTGTGGTATCTCTTTTGAACAACTCAAAATCTGCGGCCACTCCAAAAGGAAAGTTCAAAATATATGGATATTCAAAATTCACACGTAGCTCTTGGGTCTCGGGACGAAGTTGTTGGAATTCAACCATCACTTTTTCGCCAAGACCAAACTGATTGTGCATATCCACATCGATGGTACCCGTCAATAAAAACTGCCTAACTTTTGGCCCACCTAGAACTTCTATCTGACTGTTGGGCAACAGTCCCACCAATATATCAAAACGAGATGCTTTCTTTTTTTCTAAAAACAAATTGGTGACTGCTTTATTTCCTTTGAAGGTAACTGTCGCAGATTCTTTTTCTTTTACAAAGGGCAATTCCTTGATACGTGCACGAACTTTTTTCACTTTTTCTTTACTGTATAGGTTCCCTTTTTTCAAACCCAGATAATTTTCTAGATACGCATTTGAGATATTGGCATCTCCTATTACGTTGATACCATCCATCAAAACGAGACGGCTTTTCTCCATCATTAGTCTTGCAGAAATACGCCCCTGATTAATTTGCACACTGTCCAACCAAACGGTAGCAAACGGGTAACCGTTGTTTTCTGCGTAAGTCAAAAGCGATTCTTGTAGTTCTAAAACTTCTTTGTAATGAAATGCCTTTTTTCGATAAAGCCGTTCTCTGAATCCGACTTGACTTAAGAAAGCTTCTTCGACGTTGCCATTGCGTAAAGCTGCCCATTCATATGTTTTTCCGACGAAAAGGTGAGCTGTTATTAAGCTATCTCTTTGAGTCAGACTGTCGATGGATGCTTCGAGATGTGCCTGTGCGTGGAGCTGTAAAACGATGGTTTTCAACTGATCAACCAATGTAATGCTATCGTTGAATATCTTTTCGTATTCTAATTTTTTTTCCAATTGCTCCGGTTCCAAGTCTGAAGCTTGCACCTGCAGATACAGTTGCTTTTGGGCAAAAAGTGAGGTATTGGTCATTCCACAGAGGAATACCAGTATGGCAATTTTGGAAATTATTTTGTTTGAGTACGAAAACATATTGATTTAGAAACGAAAATATGGGGAAATAGTTATTGGGGAGGGGGACATTTGAGCAAAATATTAAATGACTTAGGAGAAAAAGACCGTTTGTAATATACTAAGATCAAACAAAAGTGAACATCCATTCTTGTCATCCCGAGCGACGAAGGAGTCGAAGGACAATACTATATCCAACGTAGACTTCGAGTGAAGTCGAGAAATACCCCTCTAATTGGAGATAAATTTCTCGATTTATTACTTTGATTTTATTTACGATAGATCGCTCGAAATTACCAAAACTGTGTTTTCCTTATCCCTCGACTCGTTTCACTAGCTCAGGATGACAACTCACGTCTAATTAACTCAACTGACATTTACATTTTTGATAGCTGGACAAATAGCGTACTTTTGAGTCGAAGTATTTTTACTCGAAATAATTTAAAAAACACCATAGCCTTGCCCAGCGGACTCTACATACATATACCATTTTGCAAACAGGCTTGCCATTATTGCAATTTTCATTTTTCTACTTCGCTAAAGTATCGGGGAGAGATGGTGACGGCTATTATCCGTGAGATGGAATTGAGGCAAGATTATTTGCTTGACAAAAATTTACAAACCATTTATTTTGGTGGTGGGACTCCTTCTTTGCTTAATCGAGCGGAGTTGGACATAATTTTTGAGGCGGCGCATCGAATATTTAAGCTTGCGGCTGATGCCGAAATTACCTTGGAAGCAAATCCGGATGATTTGAATGCTGCAACTTTGGAAGCTTTAAGTGCATCGCCAGTGAATCGATTGAGTATTGGTGTGCAATCCTTCCATGAAGAGGATTTAAAGTTTATGAATCGGGCACACAACTCGACGGAAGCCTTACAAAGTTTGCTTGAAGCAAAAGCAATGGGCTTTGACAATATGACGATTGACTTAATTTATGGAACACAAGGTTTGACAGATGCGAAGTGGTTAGAAAATTTAAACATTTTCAAATCCTTGGACATTCCGCATTTATCTAGTTATTGTTTGACAGTGGAAGAAGGTACTGCGCTCGATCATTTTGTCAAAAAGGGAACGGCAGCTCCGGTGGATGATGAGCAATCGGCTCGGCAATTTGAAATCTTATTGGACTTTATAGAAAGCAATGGTTATCGACAGTATGAGATTTCCAACTTTTCAAAAGTAGGTATGGAAGCTCGCCACAATACTTCTTACTGGCAAGGCACCGCCTATCTTGGACTTGGACCTTCGGCTCATTCTTTTGATGGCGCTAGTCGACAATGGAACATTCCTAATAATGCAAAATATTTGAAAGCGATCTCTATTGATACGCCTGATTTTGAACGGGAGGTATTGACGAAGGAGCAGCAGTTTAACGAATATATTTTGACGGCTTTGCGAACGGTTTGGGGAGTGGATGTGGGTCAACTGGCTAAGATATTACCGGAAGGGATAGATGATTTCTTGTTAAAAACGGATGCTTATATTTCGAGAGGAGAGATGCTTCGGAATAGAGATACTTTTGTCTTGACAAGGAGTGGAAAATTATTGGCGGATGGGATTGCCGGAGATTTATTTTTTTGAGTAATAATTTAGGATATCGAAAAGAACATCCCCTTAGTTGGCTGTACTGGGTGTTCTCTCTAATTATTCGGTTCGCTTTATATTATTCGCAATAATTTTTTGAACAATCTCATTCCTATAACCATAACTGACAAAACAAACATCCAAAGGAACATTTTGAAATTTCAAAATCGACTTTTCAATTGCATCCAAAATCCAGTTCTCTTCATTTCCGAAAGCACCACCTCCTACTAAAGTTAAAAACAGTTTGTTATTACCAGTTTTCTCTAAATTCAAAAGTGCCGCATAAAAAGTAGCTTCATAAGTGGCTTCCAAAACTAGCCTCGCAAACGCTTCCCAATAGATAAATCTAACATTAGAATAAGCAACCGGTAATGCTGAACAATAAATTTGAGATACCTGATGTGCCCTTGCGCTTAGAGTCACTTCCGCATTCCATTGAATACCAACATGTAGTTTAGCTTTCAAGTTTTCATACTCGGTGGAAGTTAAACTATGAATGTGTTTATTAATCGCGTTTAATCCATCTTGCGTGGCGAGAGCATAACCATTTTCCATTTCCCACAAGGCTTCTTTTTCGTTACCTAGTGCTAAACCGATTTCTTTTAAACAATCAATTTGATTTAATTTTGTTTGCCCTGTTTTGCCATTAACTGCAGCAAAATAATTTCTATAAATCGTACCCGCACCACAGGCTATAGCACAAGCAGGGCCTTGCGTTCGATCATTTTCATAAATCCCTACGCCCCACTCTGGAGGAACATGAGGGCCAACCATTTCTAATAAATTGAATTGTGATGCAGCTTGAAATAGAGCACCTGCATTTTTTGGATCTATATGAAAATCCTGTACATTTCCGATGGACTCGCAAAGTTTGATAGCTCCTTTGTGGTTTTCAAAAAGAGTATTATTATTTTGTAATGTTGCTAAACTTGAAACTTCTAATTGACCGTGCTGATAGGACTTGCCATTTACTAAGGAGCTCATTGTAGATCCTTTAAGTTCTAAATGTTTGCGCACTTGCTCCGGAGATTCTTCTTTAAATCCCATTAACTTTTCGAACCACATAGCATCTTGTTTTTTTTCTAGCTTTCGCAAATGATTTAGAATTTGCAATTTGGTCAAACATCAAAACTAGTAATCGAGGAAAACACCTCTTTGGTTGTCATCCCGAGCGAAGTCGAGGTATCCAAAACACTAGCCCAAGGAAGTTCGAGCGTAGTCGATAAATACACCTCTGATTAGAGATAGATTTCTCGACTTATAGCTCTGATTTTAATTTCGATGAGTCGCTCAAAATTACCCGATCTTATTACTTCTATCCCTCGACTTCGCTCGGATTGACAACTCGATTGTAGTAACTCAAACGCTATCCCTCCATCAAAACAGTCAACACCTTCTCCGCCGCCACAGCAATCACCGTGCCCGGACCAAAAACACCAACCACTCCAGCCGAAGACAAATAATCATAATCTTGTGGAGGAATCACCCCTCCTACCACTACCAAAATATCTTCGCGTCCCAAAGCCTTCAACTCTTCGATTGCCTGAGGAACCAAGGTCTTGTGTCCAGCAGCTAAGGAAGAGATACCCAGAATATGAACATCGTTTTCAGCAGCCTGACGGGCAGCTTCTCTTGGCGTTTGAAAAAGGGGTCCGATATCAACATCGAATCCAAGATCGGCAAAACTTGTAGCGATAACTTTGGCGCCACGGTCATGACCATCTTGTCCTAACTTGGCAACAAGAATTCTTGGGCGGCGACCTTCTTCTTCTGAAAATTTATCCGCAAGCTTTTGTGTTTTTATAAATTGTTCGTCCATTTTAATTTCTTTGGAATACACCCCACTGATGGCACGAGTGTTGGCGACGTAACGATCGAAATGCGATTCCATAGCCATTGAAATCTCACCGAGAGTAGCGCGCTGTCGAGCAGCAACTATGGCCAACTCAAGCAGATTCCCCTCTCCTGATTTTGCGCAAGTAGCTAAAGCATCCAGGGCATCTTTAACTGCGGTAGCATCACGGTTTGCTTTCGTTTCTTTGAGTCGTGTGATTTGAGAATCACGGACAGCAGTGTTATCAACTTCCAAAAATTCAATCTCCTCTTCTGTTTCTGGCGGAAAGATATTGACTCCAACAATTTTGTCGCGTGCGCTGTCAATTCGAGCTTGCTTTTTAGCAGCAGCTTCTTCGATTCTAAGTTTGGGCAAACCATCTTCAATTGCTTTTGCCATACCACCCAATCCTTCCACTTCTTCGATCAACATCCAAGCGCGTTCAATCAACTGGTTCGTTAAATACTCAACATAATAACTTCCAGCCCAAGGGTCTACGGCCTTGGTTATGTCCGTTTCTTCTTGGATAATTTTTTGTGTATCGCGTGCAATCTTTGCAGAAAAATCAGTTGGCAATGCGACCGCTTCATCCAGCGAATTGGTGTGCAATGATTGTGTTCCTCCAAAAACAGCCGCCAAAGCTTCGATGCAAGTTCGCCCGATATTATTAAAAGGGTCTTGAGCAGTAAGACTCCAACCTGAGGTCTGACAATGTGTTCGCAGAGCCATTGATTTTTTATTTTCTGGATTGAATTGTTTAACTATTTTTGCCCAAAGCACACGTCCAGCACGCATTTTCGCGATTTCCATAAAGTGGTTCATTCCTATGCCCCAAAAGAAAGAAATACGGGGAGCAAAATCATCGATCTTCAATCCTACTTTCAAACCTGCTCGTAAATATTCCAAGCCATCAGCAAGTGTGTAAGCCAATTCAATATCTGCCGTAGCACCCGCTTCATGCATGTGATAACCACTCACTGAAATTGAATTAAATTTCGGCATCTTCTGAGCCGTATATTCAAAAATATCAGCAATGATGCGCATCGAATATTCAGGCGGATAGATGTATGTATTCCGAACCATGAATTCTTTGAGTATGTCATTTTGGATGGTTCCTTTTAGCAAATCAGTTGCTACGCCTTGCTCCTCTGCTGCAACAATGTAGAATGCCATGATGGGAATCACCGCTCCATTCATCGTCATTGAAACAGACATTTGATCCAGCGGAATTTGATCGAAAAGTATTTTCATATCTTCCACACTGTCGATTGCTACACCTGCTTTCCCTACATCACCCATCACTCGCTCATGATCAGAATCGTAGCCTCGATGCGTTGCCAAATCAAAGGCTACTGAAAGTCCTTTTTGGCCAGCAGCCAAATTACGTCTATAGAAAGCATTACTTTTTTCTGCGGTAGAAAATCCGGCGTACTGTCGAATCGTCCATGGACGAATCGCATACATCGAACCGTAAGGTCCACGTAAATATGGTGGGATACCTGCTACAAAATTGAGGTGTCCCAAATTATCAACTGCTTCTTTTTCAAAAGCAGGTTTTACGTTTATTTCTTCTGCGGTGGTCCACTGAATGGTTTCATCCACTGCTTTGTTTTCAGCTTGTTTGAATTGAAAATCTATTTTGGAAAAATCTGGTCTGCTCATGTTGTAAAGATAACGAATTAGAATGGAAATTAGAATTAGAATTTTCCCTCTAACGCGTGTTTATAAATAAGGAGGCTTAGTGAATTAGAAGATTCCCATAATCGCGAAGCTTGCGTTAGAAAGTGATTCAGCTTTACTCGACCGTAGGGCTCCGCGTTAAAGAAAGCTTCTAACTATCCCAAACCCGACTTTCTTCACCTCCATTTATTCACATCAAAAGACCAAAGGAAAGCCTCTTCTCCATTTTCTTCTTCACAGGTAAAATAAATGGTCTCGAAATCTTTGAAGGTAATGCCTTCGGTTTGTCGCTTTATAGGGAGTTCAACACGTTTTCTTGATCGCCGAATTCGTTATCATAATAGGCTCCAGAACTTTCATTTAACACATTTGGTAGCTCAATGATTTCTGGAGAAAAACTATCGACGTTTAAATTAGTATCTGGTACTTCTTTATTTTTTTTCACAAGAAAAAGCTAGCAATAGGAAGCTTACAAGAACTGTTACTTTTATTAAGAAATTCATTAATTATTATTTTTTGAACAAGTTCTTAATTAGAATCCTTTTATGACCTTAACTACCAAAGATTTTTTCTGTTTTTGCTTCAAGCCAAAAAGGGGAAAACAATAATATAACATTTAGTACTTTTCTTTGTATAGCCTTAATAACGGAAAAAACTCTGAAGGTTATATTTGTAACTATGATAAAGTACAATTTTTGAGTACCTAAGAGAAAGGAAAGGTAGTTAAATGTAGTTTGTATGTCACAACAAGAAGATTCTTTAACAAATCCTGTGGTAGAACCCAATGATAAAATCAACGTTTCCTTCGGTCATTTTTGTTTTCATTTTAACATTGGCCACGAGATTTGTCAAAGAACGAATAAGAAAAGGGCATCTCCGAAGAGCTTACCCTTTTCCAGTCGTCGAAAACTACGATTGTGTCTTTTGAGGAGACGGAAGACGGATGTCCGAAAACCTAAGCTTCTCTCGATCCTGTGTATTCATCTTAGACGAAAACTCCAGACTTCATCTTCTCCTTTATTTCAATTTAAACTTCACAGGAAAGTTATAACGGACCGCCACTTTTTTGCCTTGCTGCTTACCTGGAATCCAATCCGGCATACTTTTTATCACTCTAGCAGCTTCTTTGCCACAGCCCGCGCCAATATCTTTTGATACTTTTATTTTTCCTATACTACCATCTTTTGCTACTACGAATTCAATCACAACTAAACCTTCCACTCCGTTCTGACGTGCAATTCCGGGGTAGTTGATATTAGAGTAAATGTAGTTCAATAACTTTTCGTCGGCGCATAATCGACGTTCTTCCTTATCGTCCTCTATATCTTCACATCCTGCAAAGCGGGGCATCTCTTCTACAAAGACGTGCTCGACCTCAACGACCTCTAAGTCTGGTTCTGGAGGAGCAGGAACAGGTTTTTTCTTCACAACAACTGGAACTGGAGGTAGCTCCGTAGGCTCTATCTTATCATCGATTATTACTTTTTCATCTAGCAAGTCTGGCTCTGGTTCCGGATTGTATTCTACATCATCCTTTTCTGGAATTATTTCAGTAGACGGCTCTATAACTGGCGGTGGTGGATCTTGTTTCTTATGAGCTGTTCTCGTAACAACTGTTTCATCGGGAATTTCTCCAACTTCAATTGGTGGCATTTCATTAACATCGTAAGTCGTCCAATTAAATGCCAGGATACATAATCCGATGGACACAATGAGACCAATTTTCATAGCTATGCGGCTTACGTCTTTAATGTGTTGTGCGTAGGGGTGGCGCGGACTGTTTGCTTGATTCATATTATCGTTACTAATGACTGATGTCATAGGCTGAGGTGTGTCCTTCCCTTACAACTGTATGGTGGGGGCATAGAGTGGCTGGGGTAATTTGGGACATTACCGGGTGATGAATTTGGTGTAGGCTATACGTTTTTTTTATTAATTCACAGCTTACACCTTTGGTTAATTACAATCGTGTTTTACGTAATTTTCGTGAAACGGAATATGTTTTTGGTTTTCATATAGGTAGATGTGAGCGGGTTTGATTTTGGTGTGTGTGCCCTACTCTTTTTCAAAAAAAATACGTGAGAGCTTGGAAGTGAGGAGTGAAAAGACTCCGTAGATGCAGAGCCCCGAGATAGTGAGAAAAACTTCCAAGCTCCCTCTTCCAACTTCCCACATAATAAACTATCTTTGCCAACCAAAACAATCAGCCTCAAATCAACGTTTAGTAATGATGCATTGCTAATCTTAGAGTTTACAACTAAAATACTTCCCTTGATAAAATACGAGCGCTTTCAATTAGATAACGGACTAAAGGTCATTGTACATGAAGATGACAGTACTCCGATGGCCGCTATCAATCTCCTTTACAATGTAGGGGCACGTGATGAGTCGCCTGACAAAACGGGCTTTGCACATTTGTTTGAGCACCTGATGTTTAGTGGCTCTGCCAATGTGCCTGACTTTGATGATCCAATACAAATGGCGGGTGGGGAGAACAATGCTTTCACCAATAATGATATTACCAACTTTTACGATGTGGTTCCCGCTGAAAATATGGAGTTAGTTTTTTGGTTGGAATCTGACCGAATGCTTAGCCTCAATATCAACGAACAATCACTGGATGTACAACGCAAAGTCGTGGTTGAAGAATTTAAGGAGAGTTGCCTCAACCAGCCTTATGGCGATGCCTGGCATCACATTTCTGAATTAGCATACGAGGTGCACCCTTATCGTTGGCCTACTATTGGGAAGGTACCTAAACATATAGAGGAAGCAACTTTAGAAGACGTCAAAGAGTTTTATCAAAAACATTATATTCCGAACAATGCTATTTTGGCTGTAGCTGGAAAAGTAACCGTAGAGGAAGTAAAAGTACTTGTAGAAAAATGGTTTGGTGATATTCCAAAAGGGGCTACTCCAAACAGAACGATTCCAAAGGAGCCGATCCAGAAAGAATTCCATAAACGGATTCAAGATGCGAAGGTACCAACGAATGCGATGTACTTGGCCTTTCATGGTCCGGGACGAGATGAGGATTCTTACTATACTTTTGATTTACTTTCTGATGTATTGAGTAATGGCAGTAGTTCTCGTTTGTTTCGCCGTCTTTTAAAGGAGCGTCGAATATTCACTGAGATTGATGCATATATAACGGGGAGTATCGATCCGGGTTTATTGATCATTGAAGGAAAACCAAGTGAGGGGGTTTCATTGGAATATGCGGAAGCTGCAATTTGGGAAGAATTGGAATTACTAAAATCAGAATTGGTTGGTGAACACGAATTGCAAAAAGTAAAAAACAAAGTAGAAAGTACGCTCATTTTCTCAGAGGCATCTGTGCTTAACAAAGCGATTAATCTTGCTTTTTTCGAAGCGATGGATCGGCCAGAGTTAATTAACGAAGAGGCCTTGCACTATCAGAAGGTGACGGCTGATGGATTACAGAAAATGGCTCGAGAGATATTGACTCGGGAGAATTGTTCGGAGGTTTATTATTTAGCTGAAGCTAAATAATTTGGAAGACGGAAGTCCGAAAGTTTCACGCGAGGTGTAGAGCCCGCTAACGTGCATTGCGTTAGCGGGCTCTCAATTTTTCGGAAAACTTCGGTCTCCGGACTTCGGTCTTTCCTCTCTCTTAAAACTGTATCTTATTTATCAGGTCAAATGGATTTGCGCGATTCAAATCTAATGAAAAAGTAATTTTCTTTGTATAGTTATCACGACCTGTAGAACCATAATCATTCTTCAAATCTTTTGAATTAATGATCGGGAAATAAACACCAATTATTCCATCAAAAAAGTCAAGCATTACACCACCGCTATAGTAGGTATGTGCTGCGTTGAATTCACTGAATGTTTTATGAGTATCATTCATGTAGCCAACATCAAAGTAAGGTTTAAGTGGTAGATTAAAAGGTAAGTCTTTTGGAAGATCTGCTTTTATACTTAACGACAGCAGATAATCATTGACGTTACCAAATTGGCTTTGACCAGCCAATGCATTTTTAAATCCACCATCTCCTGTATGAACTTGTTGAGAGAAAATACCTTCTGTAGCATTGCGATCTAGATAGAAATCATCGTAGCGATAGTCATTAGCCCCTTCTCCGCTAAAGAACAAATTACCTCGGGCAAATCCATCACTTGCCAACATCAGGTCTTGCCGAGAGTTCTGAATAAAGTAGCCTCCAAAAATTCGGAATGAAATATTCTTCCCTTTAGCGTAAGTATAATTGAGGTTTAGTTTAACCGTTGCTTTTAAATAGTTTTCATCATTTGCACCAACTTCATATGACTGTTGCTCCAGCGCAATCCTGAATGCAAAAGGATTTACGGCACGATTGTTTTCGCCAGAATATGAAATTTCATTAATTGTTGATCGATCAAATTCAGTTCCAGTCACCTGAGTTCCTTCAATAGAATCTTGTTTAAAAATTCCATTCTCTTCCCAAATTAAGAGGCTGCGTATATTCAGTCGATGCGCAAAAGACTTATTCGCTTTACTTCCCAATTCCAATGTTAATGATGGAACCAAACGTCTATAACTAGAGTAGTATTCAAAACGTGGACTGTAATTCGAGTTAAACGTTTTGGCTCCAAGTCCCAAACTTACCTTTTTCAAAAGATCGGTACTGGGAAAGGCATTTAGCCTCAGTCTACCCACTCCTACTATATCACCAGAAGCAATCGAGTACATCGGCGCTAAAGCAAATTCAAATCGCTTAGTCGGAATAGTCGCATTGTAAAGCCCTAATCCGAGCATGGTCTTATCGTAATTATTCCAAGCGATAAGTGGTAACCAAAACAGTGTATTCTTTTTTGAATTTTCGACTCCAGTTAGAAATTGTAGTTTCAAAGGCGCCATCGTTTTAAAAAGCCCCTTGGTTTTTATCGTATTATTTTGTCGATACAAGTCAAGTGTTAGATGATCTTTATCAATAATTAATTTGTCGTAATCTCCTTTCGGAAATAATAGTTCTTTCTTTCCAGTAAATCCATCATACCATTCGGTTCGAACCACTGTAGAATCTTTCATTGCCATGACTGGGAATGGTGCAGGGTTCGCTTTCTTGTTTTTCACTTTCAGCTTCAAGCCATCTTCACCAGACTTTAAACTTTTGAATGCGTAGTCCGTTTTCTTATTCGAATTAATCAGCCCATCAAAAAACCAAGCCAAGTCTTTATCAGTGCGTGCTTCCACATGTGTTCTAAAATCAGTTGGATCAGGGTGTTTGAATTTCCAAGCTTCATAAAAACTTTTCATGATTTCATCGAAATCTGAAGTACCTAAGTATTTCTCTAAAATTTTGAAAGAGACTGCTGGTTTTTCATAACCTCCAAGAAAATAATTGATCCGAGAATATTCTTCCGAATGAGTAGCAGGAGCCTGATCCATATTCCTACGAGCTTGATAGAGGTAAGCTAACTCTAGCAATTCATAATCTGTACTCTTCATCATAAAATCTGGTAGAAATTCCATACTAGTTCCTTCATAATACTGCTCCGTGTACCGATGATCGTAGTAAGAATTCATTCCTTCGTCCATCCAAACGTGATCCCGTTCATTGAAGGCTAGGATTCCGTAAAACCAGTTGTGGCCCACCTCATGGGTAATCACACCGTCCAAGGATTGTGGATCTCCCATCAGTCCGATTACAGTAATCATTGGGTACTCCATTCCTCCTCCTGCGCTGAGTGCACTTTGCACGGCAGTGGCGTGTGGGTATGGGTACTCTCCGACATGCTTTGAATAAAACTTAACGGAACGATCAACATAGAAAATACCTTTCTTCCACATCTCTGCTTCTGCGTTGGTAAACATCGCCCAAGTATCTACTTTTTTGCCAGAGGCTAAAGTCACTTCACTTTTTTGAACATAGAATCGCTTGTCCGCAAAAATTGCAAAGTCGTGTACCTGCTCTGCTTTGTAGTGCAGGGTTTTCATGGTTGGACTGGAATCTGGAAAGGTATCTTTCATTGCTTTAAAATCCTTTTCTGTTTTTCCTGCAAGGATCTTAGAAGTTTCATTGACACGCTTTTGCAAAAACGCTTTTTCGCTTTCGTTTTGCAATACACCAGTGGAACCGACTATATAATTTTCCGGCAAAGTAATCTTCACATCATAAGAACCGAATTCTGAATAAAACTCTCCCATATCAACGTAAGACATTGGGTGCCATCCTGCTTTATCGTATACGGCAGGCTTCGGAAACCACTGGGTGAGCTGATAGGATTCGCCAACGTGTCCCAACCTTGAAAAGGACGCAGGAATTTCTAAGTTAAGTGGCGTTTTGATTATAATACGATCACCTGGCTTTAGTGTTTGTACCAATTTCAAAACGACGATATCAGCATGTCCTTTGTGCTTAGTCCATTCTACAGTATTATTGTCAACTGTAAATTTGAGTTTCCTGAAACGACCTAGTTGATTTTCTTTTGCAAAATAAAAAGAACCATTTCCCTGATTGACTTTTTGTTTAGCGAAAGCTGTTTTTCTATTCTTATAAGCGTTGGCCCATAGGTGGATATAAATTTCATTGAGTTCGTCTGGAGAGTTGTTGATATACTCAATTTCGATGTTTCCCTTGAGAGTATGACTTGAATCGTTTAGTATTACATCAATTTTAGTATTAACTTCTTGTTGGAAATACTTTGATTGAGCAAATGAAAAGTTTAAAATAAAAAGAAACAGTAGAATTGATAAATACTTTTTCATAATCAGTAAATTGGTGTAATATTTATGACTCTCGTTATAATTATATTGTTCTCTGAAATTGTTTTTGACAAATTTCACTCTTGATTTTGCAAAGTTAATTTTTAGTCCCGAAGTTCTTTTAATATAGAATGATGATTTTCATAGTCCGTTTAAAACAAATCCTCATTTTTTTGAGTCTCCTAACTTCTAAAACGCTCCTTCATCATGAAAACATTGAAATTTATTCTAATAGCAACAGCTTTAACATTAGTGGCCTGCACACCTAAAGTAACAGAAAAGGTCCTAAAACTAACTAGCCCTTCGCCAAACTCTTTAAACGTAAATCTTGATACTAAGTTTCCCGATAGCTGGTTAGGAAAATGGAAAGGCGAACTCAAAATATCTAAAGGCTCAGGAGTGGCGCAAACACTACCAATGAGCATGAGTATAGAGAAGACCGACAAAGCCGGCGAGTACAGTTGGGCCACGATCTTTGGAGACAAGGCCGAAACCAGTAAACCTTATAGATTAAAAACGCTGGATGCGGCAAATGGACTATACCTGATGGATGAAGAAAATTCCATCAAGCTTGAAAGCTATCTCTTTGAGAATAAGTTGGTAAGTTGGTATGTGGTACAAGGCACTATGATTCTGGCATCTTTTGAGAAGCGAGGTTCCCAAATAGTTTTTGAAATATTAGCAGGAAAGGAAGACCCTATTAGTATTACTGGTGGCAAAGAAACTGGGGAGGATGTGATTCCGGAAGTAAAGACCATGCCCTTTACAGTGATGCAGCGGGCTTATCTTTCTCGAGAGTGATTTGCCTAAGACAATTGCCATTTTCTAGCAACAAGACAAAAAAATACCTTGCTAAGCAGAACTCAACAAGGCAACAAGACTATGGACACCCTATGACTGTTCTAATAAAAGAACGTAACCCATAATACTTGGTGATTACCTAAGCAATCCTTACAAAGATGAAAAGAATCATCGTAAATAACAAAGATATTAGTTTATATTTGTTATTTCTATATGTCATATTATTAATCAGCTCAATATATATCCACTTATATTCAATATCCCCTTGCTAATCAAGCGATTATTCGCTAAGACTTCACGGTTGTTCGCCTTTTCTCCCACTCCCAAGCTGTACGCATAATATCCTCAATATTACGAGTTGGTTTCCATCCTAGCTCATTAGAGGCCTTTTCATAGCTACAATAAATGGCTTCTACATCACCTGCTCGTCGTGGTCCGACTTCATAATTCAACTTTTCCCCAGAAGCACTTTCGAAAGCGTTGATTACCTCCAGCACAGAGGCACCTTCACCAATTCCAAGATTGAAAACTTCGCAGTTTGTTTTATTTCTTTTTTCTGTAAGGAAACTTACAGATTTAGTATGTGCATTGGCCAAATCCATTACATGGATATAGTCGCGGATACAACTACCATCACGTGTGTCATAATCGCCACCATGAACATATAATTGCTTACGTTTTCCAATGGCCGTTTCGGTAATAACTGGTACTAGGTTAAGTGCTACATTCACGGGAGACTCCCCCATTTTGCCACTTTCATGTGCTCCTGCTGGATTAAAGTATCGAAGCAGTACTACATTAACCTCCTTATTTGCTATACAGAAATCGCGAAGCATATGTTCACCAATTTGCTTGGTTCTTGCATATGGACTTTCTGCAGCTTCCATAGGTGTATTCTCATCTACTGGCAGAGCCTTTGCATTTCCATAAACAGAGCAGGAGGAAGAGAAAATAAGGTTGTTAACACCAAATTCTTTGGTACAAGCCATGATATTAAGAAGGCTGTTGAGGTTATTGTGAAAATACTCCCAAGGTTTCTCAACAGACTCTCCTACTGCCTTTAAAGCTGCAAAGTGTATAACTCCAACAAAGTCAGGATGTGCCGTAAATAATGCTCTCGTTTTTCCAAGATCACAGAGGTCAAAGGTGTGGTTTTCCACTTTTTCTCCTGTAAGCTCCTCAATAGCTAATAAAGCTTCTTTATCAGAATTGATATTACTATCAACAGAAACCACTTCGAATCCATTGTTAATTAACTCCACGATGGTATGGCTTCCTATATATCCACAGCCACCGGTTACTAATACTTTCTTCATTATACTAGAATTTGATACTTTTGCAATTACTTATAAAAATGTAGATCTAAAGGTAAATACGTCTACAACGCAATTTAGTTTAAAAACTTACGAAAATAATAAAAATGGATTATAAAAAGCTTGCACTGCAAATTGTACCAATCGCTCGTGAAGCGGGTGCCGCCATATTAGAGGTTTACAATAAAAGCGGTGACATACAAGTAGACCACAAAGCTGATGACTCTCCTCTTACACTTGCTGATCAGGCAGCTAATAAAGTTATTTGTGCTGGGCTTGAAAAACTGGATCAACTTTTTCCGATTATCTCAGAAGAAAATAAACAAGTAGATTACGATGTACGAAAAGCTTATGACCACTATTGGTTAGTTGATCCTTTGGACGGCACAAAAGAGTTTATTAAACGCAATGGCGAGTTTACAGTAAATATTGCATTGATCCATAATCAAATGCCAGTTATGGGGGTTGTATATACGCCAGTTCTTGATGAAATGTATTGGGCTGCAAAAGACGAGGGGGCTTATTTACTTTCTTCAACAGAAGAGCGCAAACTGGAAGCCAAGACTTTCACCATGACCGATAAAGACCTAGGTGTTGTTTGCTCGCGATCCCACCTCAATGAAGCAACACAATCATTTGTGGATGCGCTTGATCAACCAGAGCTGGTAGCTACAGGTAGCTCTCTAAAGTTTTTAATTATCGCTATGGGCAATGCACATTTGTATCCACGGCTTGCTCCTACTATGGAATGGGATACTGCTGCGGCACAAATAGTATTGGAAGAAGCAGGTGGAAAAGTTTTGAACAATGATACTGGTGAGCCATTACGTTATAATAAAGAAAATTTATTGAATCCGTATTTTATTGCTTCCGGTAAAATCGTTGATTAGGAAAATGGAAATCTGAAGACGGAACAGGCTGGCCGATAGTTCGCATTTTTAAGAAAATTCAGTTTCAATTTTGTCGGACCACCAGCTAGGGCTCCACTCGAAGTTCAATCAATTCAGCTAAACTTGAAATTGAAACTGAGCTTTAAGACCTTGCCGGTCATCCTGTTTCGTATTCAGGCTAAATAGTCTCCTTTTTTATAAAACAACTGCAATTTATTTTCTGTATGTCAAAAATATCTGCCGTAATCATCACTAAAAACGAGGCACACAATATTGCCAAGTGCCTTTCTGCGCTCAAGGCTGTGGCCGATGATATACTTGTAGTAGATTCTTTTAGCACGGACAAAACCAAAGCTATTGCTGAGGAGAACGGAGCTCGAGTCATTCAAAAAGAATGGGAAGGCTACGCGAAAGCCAAGAATTTTGCAAACAGCAAAGCCTATCATGACTGGATACTCTCTGTCGACGCAGATGAAATATTGTCGAATGAATTAATCCAGCAAATACAGGCTATTCGCTTGACGACTGGAACAGTTTATAGTTTAGATCGTATTAATAATTTTTGCGGTCAGTGGATTAAGCATAGTGGCTGGTACCCTGATTGGAAAATCCGACTTTTTGATCGAAATGAAGTATATTGGGTCGGTGCTTATGTGCATGAGAAGTTAAAGCACCCTGTCAACTATAAGATAGAAAGGCTTTCAGGCAAACTGTATCATTACTCATACGCTACTTTGGAGGACCACAGAAAGCGTATCGAAACGTATTCGCAGTTGGCAGCAGAAGACATGTATGCAAATGGCAAGAATGCTTCTTTTGTCAAAATGTATCTGTCTCCAGTGAGTCGTTTTTTAAAAACCTTATTCCTCAAACGGGCATTCCTTGACGGAAAAAATGGCTGGATCATAAGTAGACGAAATGCCTTGCTTGTTTATTTGAAATATAAAAAACTAAAGCAGTTAGAGACTAAGTACTAAGCGATAAAGCTAATTCGAGTAGGAAGATAGAGCTTGAAACTCCGCGTCAGCGTGAACGTCCCATCTACATCTCCCCGCTTCCAACTATTTAATCATATGAGAACCTTGCATGTTTCATCAGCAATAACCTGGCGCGGGGGCGAGCAACAAATCGCTTACCTTCTGGATACGCTAGCACTCAAAGGACACCAACAATGGGTGCTTTGTGTTAAAGATTCGAAAATGGAAGCATATTGCATTAAGAATAAAATTCCTCACTATCATTATAAAAAAATAGCTTCCGTCAATCCACTCATTGGAAAAAAAATTGACATATTAGCGGAGACACTTAAAATTGACTTAGTGCATCTACACGACTCGCATGCGCATACCTATGCTTGTATAGCTGTAAGCTTATTTAAAATGGACGTTCCTGTGATTCTGAGTCGAAGAGTTGACTTTCCCATTCGGCGCAACCCTTTATCCAAATGGAAATACAACCATCCTTCTATCAAGAAAATAATCTGTGTTTCTACTTTCATTCAAAAGGTGATGACCCCGGACATTAAGGACCCTTCTAAATTAACAGTCGTCCGTTCTGGAGTTGACCTCAATCGCTTCAAGAATAGTCGAAAAATTAGCTTGCATGAGGAATACAAAATATCTAAAGACAAGCTCATCATTGCAAATGTGGCTGCTATTGCTCCTCATAAAGATTATTTCACTTTCGTAAATACTGCTGCATTAATTGCCAAAAACTACAATGAGGTTCACTTCCTCATCATCGGTGGAGACGGTGGCGAAGAGGATGATATCAAAAATTTAATTACTCAAAAAGGATTGGAAAATAAAATCACCTTGACTGGCTTTAGGGAAGACATCACTGACATTTTGCCAAGTATTGACATCTTATTGTTGACCAGTAAGACTGAAGGACTTGGCACTTCTATACTTGATGCTCAACTTTGTGAAGTACCAGTAGTAGCAACTTCGGCTGGTGGGATTCCTGAAATCATCGAGCATGAAGTAAACGGGCTGCTTGCTCCTCCTGGCAATCCTGCTAAGCTGGCGGTGCAACTTGAGCGCTTAATTATCAGCAATTCTCATCGTAAGGCACTTGCTCGAAATGCAAAAGAGAGCGTAAAGTGTTTTTCTAAGGAGACTATGACTGAGCAGACTATAAAAATCTATAAAGCGGTTTTAGCGGAAGCTAAATCTTCTTGATTTTTTCTTGTTAAGTTTTTGAACCAAAAAACAAATACAGAACACATAATTTCTAAAGTGAGCCTTCTTACATGGCATTAACGAATTTCTAATTGTTACTTTTGCAATCAATTGTTATAAAAAACATAAAGTAATTAATTCGCCCCTTCTGAATAAAACTTAAACGCCCTCTAATCGTTAGTACTCATATGCCACTCAACGTTAAATCGCACACTATGAAAAAGATATTCGTTTTCACCTTACTCGCAACTACCTTACTTCTATCTAGCTGTGGAGGCTCTAAAAGGAGTACTACTGTAAAGACCAAGCCAAGCAAGAAAGATGGGATTCATTTTGTAAAATCTGAATCACTATCAGCTGTACTAGATGCTGCAGAGAGAGAGAATAAATTTGTCTTTGTTGATTTTTATACCACCTGGTGCCTCCCATGTAAGTTGATGGACGAAGAGGTTTTTCCGGATAAAGCGATGGGTGAATTTTTCAAAGAAAATTTTATCAGCTATAAAGTCGATGCTGAAAAAGGAAATGGAATCAATCTGGCTACCATTTATAACGTGGCTGCATTTCCTACCTTGATTTTCTTGGATGAAAAAGGAAGAACCGTTGAACGCAATGATGGTTCACTTGGTTATTCTGCTTTATTACAAATGGCGGAGCGAGCTGCTGCTCAACGACCAATGCAGTAATCTTTTTCAAGCCAATTAATCATAACTCATTCGATCCCGAATGGTTCCATCCTTACGATGAATAATGACGGATGATCTATAATTGATTGCAATGTCGCGTGCGCGTTCGATTGCCTCATC
>CAKZUK010000228.1 GCA_937921775.1 uncultured Saprospiraceae bacterium | reverse complement strand
CATGAACTTAACAGCAATTTTATCCGTAAGCGTGATTTTGTTTTCAGTGATTGATATCATTGGAAATATTCCGATCATAGTGAACATGAAAAAAGAGGGTGTGGATATACATCCTTTGACAGCCACCGGTTCGGCAGCAATTATCATGTTTGCCTTTTTGTTTTTTGGAGCGACCATATTAGGTATCTTCGGAATTGATGTTTCATCTTTTGCATTGGCAGGAGCTTTGATTATTTTCTTCATTGGCTTGGAGATGATTTTGGGAATACGATTTTTTAGAGACACCCATGAGAGTGGCGGGTCAGGAAGTATTGTACCTATTGCATTTCCACTTTTAGCAGGAGCTGGTACATTGACTACGATTATTTCTTTAAAAGCAGAGTTTGATAATGTGGCGATCGTTGTAGGAATTGTGATTAATCTGGTGATCATTTATTTTATTTTGAGATCATCTGATTGGATTACTCGAAATATGTCAAATCAGGTTAGTGCTACTTTGCGTAAAATATTTGGAATACTTTTGATTGCTATTGCGATTCAGATGGTTAGAGATAACATTATTAGTTAGAGTGGCTATTGCAGTGACGGTTTCAGTTTGCGATCGGAAGTCCTTGTGAATTAGAATGTACGGCTGTCGCAGATGTTGCAGCAAAAGACGCTTGATTTTATCTATGACTTTGTTTCAATAAACCTATAGCAACTAAGGGCGCTTTTGACTATAATAGTTTTTCCAAAACTGTTTTGTCAAGAGCGCCCTTCTGTTATAAACACGATACTTTAATGCTAATTTCGTTCGATATTATTTTGATCTGGCACTTACTTTGGTCAGACTGTTTAATTAAAGTGTGTTAGCGAAAGGACTTTCCTTTAATGCTTGCTGCCTAAATAGAAATATACATTAATGAGCAAGCTTAGGCCCGACATCGTCTGATACGGTTCATATAGCCAAGAAGCAACGAGGCTGCCATTGAAGAGAAAATTCATTTCCCATCTGTCTTTCAGCTTGGCAAACTCCAAATTTCCCCTCCATCTTATCTGCTTGCCCAATAATAATCTTACTTTTAGTTTTTAAATATTGAATTCAATTTTTCAAAACTTAACGAATGATGAATCGCATCACTTTTATCTTATTTTTATTTGTCGGAATATTTTCAAATCTTCATGCCCAAGATGAAGCAGCTAATGAAATTTTGACAAAATGGGAAAACGCTTCCCAATACACCATTAACATGATTGATTCCATGCCTGCTGAGCATTTCGATTTTCGGGCAACACCAGATGTCAAAATGTTTAGAGAGCAAATCACACATATAGTTGATAACATGATTTGGCTAAGCACCGATTATCTTGGAGGCGAAAAATTTGAAAAGATAGAACCAACTACAAAGGAGGAGCACATCGAATACATGCGTGCAGCCTGTACACATGCCGCTAAGGCAATGGAAGCTGCTTTGAAAGATTCAACTTTGCTAAATACGCAAAAGGACTTTTTTGCAGGACCTATGACGGGGCGTCAAATTATTCGACTGATGCATGATCATGTTACACATCACAGAGGACAAATGATTATTTATTTGAGAATGAAAGGGCTTAAGCCGGCGAAGTATTTTGGCTGGTAGTTAGGAGAAGTTAGCCCTTGGAGGTATGAGATGGGAAGATTGCTGTTGACACGGAATTTATCTGGTGTTCGTCTAGTTGCCGGTCAGGTTGAACAGGTTCCATACCCGAGTGAGGTTCTAATTGTCTAAGTCTAATTCCTAACTTTAGCCATTTTTTTAAACAAAATCGGGGTGACTCTGTCAATGGATAGATTCACCCCGATTTTGTTTAAAGCAAAAATATTTTAATTTTAGACTCATTTTTTATTAAAAAGGAAAATACCTTTAGCTTAAAGCTAACTAAAATATGAATACGAAAGTCATTTACATTATGGGCGTTTCTGGATCGGGAAAAAGTACGGTCGGGGCTATGCTGTCTGAGAAATTGGGTATATCTTTTTTTGATGGAGATGATTTCCATCCAGAAGCTAATGTCAATAAAATGAAATTAGGACAATCGTTGAATGACTCCGATCGATGGCCTTGGTTGGAAGCCATGCATTCGTTTGTCCTTAAACAATTGAAAACAGGAAGTGTCCTTATCGCCTGTTCAGCCTTGAAGGAATCCTATCGAGATGTTTTGACAAAAGGAATAAAAGAGCAATCTATTTGGGTTTATTTAGATGGAGATTTCGATTTGATTTTAAAACGAATGTCAGAACGGAAAGGACATTTTATGCCAAATGAATTATTAGCTTCACAATTTGAAACACTGGAAGTTCCGAACTATGGAATACATCAATCTATAGCTGGAACAAGCAGGGATATTGTCAGTCAATTAATATCAAAAATAAAAATGGAAAAATCAGAATTTGGCTTAGTTGGACTCGGTGTAATGGGAAAAAGCTTGAGTCGTAACCTTGCAGGGAAAGGTGTCGTACTGTCTTTGTTTAATCGCTATGTATACGAAGTAGAAGAAAATATAGCGATCAATTTTATTGGACAGTATCCAGAATTAGAAACTGCTCAAGGCTTTCAGAATCTATCCGCTTTTGTAGAATCACTAGCTAGACCACGTAAGATTTTTCTGATGGTTCCAGCAGGAAAGGCGATAGACGAAATGATCGATACTTTAATGCCTCAGCTCGATCCGGGAGACGTGATCATCGATGGTGGAAATGCCCATTACAAACAAACCGAACGCCGTTTGCAAAGGCTAAAATCAGCTAAGCTCCATTATATAGGAACAGGTGTTTCAGGAGGAGAGGAAGGGGCCCTCAAAGGGCCTTCGATTATGCCGGGTGGCTCAGCGGAAGCTTATGACTTGATAAAAGGTTATCTGGAACGAATAGCTGCAAAAGATGTATTGGGTTCCGACTGCTGTGCATTTATTGGGAAGGGTGGTGCAGGTCATTTTGTAAAAATGGTCCACAATGGAATCGAATATGCAGAGATGCAATTGATTGCAGAAAGTTATAGCGCACTCCGTTGGGGGAATGGCTTAGAACCAAACGAAATTGCAAGCATTTTTGAAAACTGGAATAATGGAGATCTGCAATCCTATCTCCTTGAAATTAGCATCCAAATTCTCCGAAAAAAAGAAAACGATAATTGGATGATCGATCTAATTCTTGACAAAGCGGGCAACAAAGGAACCGGATCTTGGACGACCATCGCTGCTTGCGAATTAGGTGTGCCAGTGCCCACCATTTCTGCAGCACTTTTCGCTCGTTACATTTCCGCCTTCAAAGATGAGCGAACTAAATCTGAACAATCTTATCAAACAGCCTATCAAAATAATTTGATTGATCCTGAAAAGTTAGAAGGCGCGTATCGACTTGCCCGTATTGTCAATCACCATCAAGGGATTCATCTGATCGATGCTGCTTCTCAACAATACAGCTGGGAAGTCAAGCTCTCAGAACTTGCTCGAATTTGGACAAATGGTTGTATCATTCGTTCTAAGTTAATGCAAAGTCTGGTCATAGTTTTGAAAACACAAAGCCGAATATTACAAGATCCAGGTTTGATGACTGTCGTCAAAAATAACGAATCGGCCATGGTTGAAATGGTTGCAAGCACAGCGATGAATCGAATCCCAATTCCTTGTCACACTGCTTCCCTAAATTATTTGCAAAGTTATGTTCACGAGCAATCTTCTGCCAACATGATTCAAGCGCAACGCGACTTTTTTGGAGCGCATACTTATGAGCGGATGGATGATGCATCTGGTAAGAAGTACCATACCGTTTGGACTGAGAGTTAAAGTGGTAGTTGTACTGGCAGTGAATGGACCGTATTTAATGTAATTTAGAAATCTACCTCCTTTGGAGGTGGCCATGTTCAGAGAGCTTTGCATTCACATTCTGATAATTGCGACTCGTGTGGAGCGTATAGCCATGAGGGCAATGGTATGGGAATAGGAAGAATCTTGTTGAGGAATATTGAGTATCGAATTCGGAATATTGAATGTCCCACTCAAAAGTGTATCTCTTCAATATTGGGTGAAATCAAAATCCTGCCTGGTGGCTTGACAGGTTCGAAATTCAACGATTCATTATCCTGCTTGGCGGCCTGTCTAGCTAGTCGGATAGACCTGTCTAGATAGCCAGGTAAACTCGACAGGTTCAAAATTTCTCTATGACCATGACATTGGCATTGAGGTCTAATAAGCTTGTGTCTTCAGAAATTATCAAACCACCTTCTTAGAAGGTGGTAGTTGGTTTTATTGCAATGACTTGAAGTGTCAGTTAGCTGTATAAGCGGGCGGATTTGCTTTAGTGCAAGGGCGCGAATGGCAATGGCACAATTCATAAACAGGTAAAAACAAAATCATGACAGTTACTTTACTCGCCATTCTAGCAGGAATAATCTTACTCCTCGTGCTAATTCTCTATTTTAAAATTCCTGCATTTATTGCTTTGTTGATGGCGAGTATTAGCGCAGGTTTATTGGCGGGATTGAGTGGGCCTGAAGTGATGGAAACGGTGAAGCAGGGAATGGGATCTACTTTGGGTTTTGTTGCTACGGTTGTAGGACTGGGAGCTATGTTTGGAGCGATCCTAGAAAAGTCGGGTGGGGCAGTAGCTCTGGCGAATTTTTTGATAAAATCAATGGGAGTAAAGCGCTCCCCTTTGGCGATGTTGATTACTGGTTTTGTAGTCGCAATTCCTGTATTTTTTGATGTCGCCTTTATTATTTTGATACCTGTGATCTATGCCTTGCAGCGGCAGAGCAAGAAGTCCTTGTTGCGATATGCCATTCCATTGTTGGCAGGCTTGGCGATTACACATGCTTTTATACCACCCACTCCGGGTCCCGTAGCGGTAGCGGATATGTTGGGTGCGGATTTGGGTTGGGTGATCTTGGTGGGGGTGTTGGCCGGTATTCCGACGGCATTGTTTAGTGGATTGTTTTTTGGAAAATATATTTCTGAAAAGATACATCTGCTTGCACCTGAAGATCTGGTAGATGCATCGGAGAAGCAGAAGGACTTACCGAATGTTTCTGTAATACTTTCTATTATTGCAATTCCCATATTCTTGATACTTGGTAGTACGATGGTGAAATCTGGTTTGATCTCTCTGGGAAGTCAATCGGCCCGGGACTTTATTGCCTTGGTTGGTCATCCGTTTTCTGCTTTGATTATTGCGAATTTGATTGCTTGGTATGTATTGGGAATTGGACGTGGTTATACGAAGCAAGACTTACTTGATGTGACTAGCAAGTCGATGGCTCCTGCGGGGACGATCATTTTACTGACGGGAGCTGGAGGAGTATTTAAGCAGGTGTTGGTGAATACAGGAGCAGGTAATTATTTGGCGGAGGTGCTGAGTGATGTAGGTTTGCCATTGATAGTGTTTGCTTTTGTAGCAGCAGTGTTGGTACGTGTGATTCAGGGCTCAGCTACGGTAGCGATGATTACGGCAGCCGGTTTGGTGGCGCCTTTGTTGGTTGGTGGTAATTGGTCGGGAGGTGAATTGGCAGCTTTAGTGATTGCCATTGCTTCGGGGGCGTCCATTATGTCTCATGTAAATGACAGCGGATTTTGGTTAGTCAAACAATATTTGGGGATGACAGAGAAGCAAACTTTTCAATCGTGGACTATGATGACGACCTTACTGGCACTGGTTGGTTTTGTTAGCTCGGTTGTTTTGTTTTTGATATTTTGATATTTTGATATTTTGAAAGTTTGAAATGCGAAGACGGAAGTTTACCTCTCAAATCGGACAGTTATTTAGGCCGCATCCCTTAAGGACTCACAGGATATAGAGACGCACGTTTTAGGGAATTTCGATCCTCGATCATGCCTCTCTTTTTCTAAAACTTACATCCAAGATAATGTGCTTTTGCTTTTTCATAAGAAGGGCTGTGCATTTTATTGAAACTAGCATTTGGCATATTGTTGCTCATGATGAAATTGAAATCTTCAAATTGAGGAGGAGTAGCTTCAAAGATATTCTTGCCATTTATTTTAGGAAATGATCTCGACATTTCTTTCGTCTTGTTACAATTGTCTTTTTGAGATCTAGCGTATAGCTCGTATTTTCTTGCAAACTTTGAAGCAATTTTATAGAAAACAATACCTTTTTCTTTATCATTTTCCAGTCCCAACTCGTTTAAGTTAATATTGTATTCTCTAAACACGTCAGCTTGCGATCTATTGGCAGCGAGAGGAGCAACGAGCATGCTATAGTAAGCAGTCAGTAAGTCGGTGTCTGAAGTTTTCTCTAAATCAAGATTGTCCAAAACAGCTTCTGTTACAGCCTTAGTAGACATTGAATTCCAATTGATAAAGCGAAATTGATATATCGCTTGTAATTCCTTTTTAGTTGGCTTTCGCAAATATGTATTAGACAACAATTTGCTACTTCTTTGAGTAAGTTCGAAAATAAAACTCTTTGCCTTTGCTAAGTCTTTGTGCGTTATTTTTGTTAGTTCTGTTTTTACCTCATTGGTTTTAGTAGATCCAATGTTGCTATACTTTAAGTAAATGCGTGATAGTGAAACCAGTTGGCCGCCATAGCTGTCTGATTCAAGGATTGGTCGAGCGGCCGAGCTAGTAGTCTTTGCTGTATTCGTGTTACTTTTAACCGTAGAAGGAGTATCGCTGTGGGCTTTTTCTGTCTCAGTTCCGCAGGAGAATAGTACTGTGACCGCTAGGATAATGCTTGAAATATATTTCATTTTATGGATTTTAATTAGGCTGCAAAGATAGTTTTTTTGTGTTAAAGATGATCGAGTTTTTGTCTGATGCGATAGAAATGGTATTTTTAAACAACTTCATGTAATGATGAATAAAACCAAAATGATGAAACAAATCTTGCTTGCCTTTTTTGTTGTTTGTTCTCTTAATAGCACTGCACAGCATCATATCAGTATTAAATCTGGCGTAAACCTTAGTAATTTCAATGGAGGGTCTGTAGATGATCCTGATCAAAAATTTAGAATTGGATTGGGAGAGACGATAGAATACAACTTCTTTTTTAATGATAATATTCTCTTGCAGACAGGTCTGTCTTATAATCAAAGAGGCTATGCCAGTGTATTTAATTTTACTGATGAAAATGGTGTAACAATTGGAGGAGGAAATCATCATACGAATTATGATTATTTAGGGATAACGGCATTAATTGGCTTTCAATCGTCAGGTAAAATAAAAGTAGGCATGTCAATGGGAGCATTACAATCTGTTTTGCTGAGTGCTAAATCTAAAACCCCATTTCCTGAATCTTACAGAAATGTGTTGCCTCAAGACGAATTAAAAGGAAATGTTTGGGTAGTGGAATTGCAGGAACCATTTTCAAGAACTGATTTTGGTTTACAAATCGGTTTTGATGTCGGTTTTGAATTAAATAAAAGGATGGATTTATTTTATGAGATATCTTACTATCAGAGCTTAACATCATTTAATGATAGTCCATTTTATAGCAAAGATCGTCAACTTAGGCATTATAGTCTTTTTATGGGATTGGGGATTCGATTTGAATTGGGTAATGAGTTAAAAGCTTCAGAATGAGAATGAGAGGATTCACTAATTAGTTCTCCAAAGCAGATACAGCGCCCCTAAAATTAACAATCAAAAAATACCTAAAAAATCCCTATTTTCACCACTCAAAACAAGCACACTAAAAATTAAACATACATGTCTGACAAAAAAGTAATATTCGCCATGGAAGGCGTGACCAAAATTTATCCGCCGCAGAAACAAGTTTTAAAAAATATCTGGCTCTCTTTTTACTACGGCGCCAAGATCGGTGTCCTCGGTCTCAACGGATCAGGTAAATCGAGTCTCCTCAAAATTATCGCTGGACTTGACACCAATTTTCAAGGGAAAGTAACCTTCGATAAAGAATATAAAATCGGTTACCTTGCACAGGAACCTGAGCTGGATGAAAGCAAAACAGTTAAAGAAGTAGTACAAGAAGGCGTTCAACACATCGTAGATGTCGTAACCGCCTACGAAGCTTGCTCCGCCAAGCTCGCGGAACCAATGAGCGACGAAGCTATGATGAAAATCATCGAAGAGCAAGGCGAACTACTCGAACAAATGGATCATCTCAACGCTTGGGAACTAGACCACACGCTAGAACTAGCGATGGATTCCCTCCGTTGCCCTCCCGACGATGCAAAAGTTAGCGTACTCTCTGGTGGTGAACGAAGAAGAGTTGCACTTTGTCGTTTGCTCCTAAGTAAACCAGATATCTTGCTCTTAGATGAACCTACTAACCACCTGGACGCAGAATCTGTTCACTGGTTAGAACAATTTCTAAAATCATTTCCGGGAACGGTCATTGCCGTAACGCACGATAGATATTTCCTCGACAACGTAGCAGGATGGATTCTCGAATTAGACCGTGGAGAAGGTATTCCGTGGGAAGGAAATTACTCTTCTTGGTTGGAGCAAAAATCAGATCGATTAGCTACAGAAGAAAAATCAGAATCAAAACGCCAGAAAATATTGAAGCGAGAATTGGAATGGTCCAAGCTTTCGCCGAAAGGCCGATCTGCGAAAGGTAAGGCACGTTTGAATGCCTACGATGCAATGAGTGCCGCCGAAGTAAAAGAAAAAGAAGCGAAGCTCGAATTGTTTATTCCTCCAGGGCCACGACTTGGTGATCAGGTGATCGACTTGGAAGGGGTGACCAAGGGGTTTGATAAACGAGTATTGCTTGATAACGTAAGTTTCTCCGTTCCTAAAAATGCCATCGTCGGTATTATTGGACCCAACGGGGTAGGGAAGTCTACACTTTTCAGAATGTTGATGGGGGAAGAGCAACCAGATAGCGGAAGTATAAAAGTGGGTAGCACCGTCCAGCTCGCTTATGTCGACCAAGCGCACAAGGATCTCGTACCAGAAAAAACAATTTATGAAGTGGTGAGTCAAGGCCTCGACTTCATCCAAATAGGAAACTCAGAAGTCAATGCCCGAGCTTATCTCAGTCGTTTCAACTTTGCAGGTGGTGATCAACAAAAGAAAGTAGGTGTCCTCTCCGGTGGAGAAAGAAACCGATTACATCTTGCGATCACTTTAAAGGAAGGTGGCAATGTTCTTCTACTGGATGAGCCTACCAACGATATCGATGTCAACACGCTACGTGCACTCGAAGAAGCAATTGAAAATTTTGCAGGTTGTGTCTTATTGATTTCTCACGATCGTTGGTTTATTGACCGTTTGGCAACACATATTTTGTCTTACGAAGATGATGGACAGGTGGTGTTTTACGAAGGTAACTTTAGCTCTTTTGAAGAAAGTAAAAAAGCTCGACTTGGGGATGTTTCTCCTAAGCGTCCTCGATTTAAAACTTTGTTGTAGACACTTGTATATGAGATAGGATGGGGTCTAGCTGCTTGTCAGGTAGACCCCATCTCTGTTTACAGCTACGTCCTAGTACAAAAAAAAAGTCCCTACACTCACAAAAGTGCAGGAACGTTGAGAGAAAGGAAACTTACTATTTTTATCACGCCTAAGCGTGACCTTATTTTTTTTTCTAGAAATTTAAGATCGCTCGAATATCCTCCTCTGTTTCTATCTTACGATCATTTACATTCATTACAAACGTATGTTCTCCGAATTTGGTATTGATTTTCTTAAATTCTTCTGGCGGATATATTGCAAACTTGTTATCTTCAGTTACTAACCAAAGTAGGTTATCTGATCTCATGTTGAACTGAAGGTCAGTACCCTTTTGAGTGTAGAAACGAGCTACAGAGTTGCGTTGCTTGTCAACAAGATAAGCAATATTTCCATCAAATTCAGAATTATCCTTGCCTTTAAAATCACTTTTTAGGGTATAAATTGAAGGTGGGATCGGACGGTCGCAATTCCAAATACCTAAGGAAGCGGCAGTGAAACGGTTAATTACTTTTACCTGAATCAGTTCGTCTGTTGCTCTGTGTTCTTGTCCAGTTGCTCGATAAGTAGCCAATCGTTCATCAAATTCTTTATCGAAAATAGCTCGTTCAGCCTCAATTTCAGCTTTTAGATTTGCCTTCTTCTTCGCTAAAGTAGCGCTACGCGCTTCCAGTTTTGCTAAATAATCAGCCTGTTCGGTATTGAATTTGGCCAAAGCCGCTTCATAATCTGAACCATTCAAAACGGGATTGACAATTAGCTTTATATTTTGCTCGCCCTTGATCAATTTCAATTCGTAATCCTGATTTTGCAAGTGACGCATGTTCATGTCATCCCAAGTAACAGCACGTATAGCTTGCTTTTCGTAAGGCCCATTGCTTGGCGATACCTGCCAAACAGTGTTGCCATATTCCTGCTTCAACTTCATTAGATCGCGTTCAGCGCTACGTACACCAGCTTGCGCTTCTGTAGGTACTTCGTTGCCATAGCTGATTTTGTCAGCAGCAATATCGAAGTTGAATGCTTGATCGGTACCATTCTTTTTCATTGGCTTGAATGGTTGAACAGGCTTTGGTAAGCTAGCCTCAATGACAGCTAGTTGTTGCGTTTCCTTGCGCTCAAGATTCTTAATTTTACTTGCCTTTTCTTGCTGAATTTCCTCTTCTTCACTTAGTAAGTTAGAAGCAGGCTCTTCGGCCAAAGAGATACGGTCAAGACCTTCATAAACCCAGTTGCGAGCTTCCGTGTCAAGACTGTAAATATTGAAAGAAGGAATCGGTTCACCTTTTTTCATGTTGATGGTAGAAATTAATTCGACATCTAATGTTTTACCCGGAGTCATTTCCAGGCGCTCGCCATTTTGTTCGGCATAGATTTCAATCATACCAGCAGATTCAAGAAAGTATTTGGTACCAGCCGAATCATATTCTAATGGAATTCCTGACAAAAAGAAATCAACATAATCGTGATACTCTTTGTATTTAATATCCACTTGTCCAACAGCAAGATTACCATAACGATCGGTAAAGGCACCAGCGGGGATCGTTACTTTTGAGCCATTGTCATATTCGTAAACACCACCTTTATTTACATCAATGGTTTGACTGTTGAAAGCCTTTTGAATGTTTTCTATAGGTGGGTTGACGTAGGGCTGTTCTGCAGCGTAGTCATCAAAAGAGATGCCTGGAACTGTAGCATCAGTTCCAAAGCCAAGGGTGTAAAAAAGGATTCCGATTAAAGCTGCTGCCACAGCGCCAGCGATATAATAAAGTCGGCGAATGGTAGGCGCTTTTTGAGGCACTTGCTCAGCAGCGGGAACCGCTTTTTTGAGCAGGGCATCAAAGTCCTTATGTTTGGCAATCTCCTCGGGAGAAAGATTGTCTTGATTTAAATTCCAATTGTAATTGTTCTTTTTCATAAGCTGGAAGTTTAGCTTTAAGAGCTTTAGGTTAAAAAATAAACATTGGGTCTAAAGCGATACTATTCTGAGGCTATTTGTGATTAATTATTATTCTTTTAAAAAATCTGCGATCTAAGTCAACGATAAAATAAAATCAAGGCTTCCTTTGGTCGCTATTACTTTTATTTTAACGCTGACCACAGAATTTTTCAAAGAAGAATCTTTTTTAAACGTTCTAATATTCTGTAGGTCTTTACCTTTGCATTACTTTCTGTAATGTCGAGAATGTTTGCAATTTCTTTAAACGGTCTTTGTTCAAAAAATCGCAGTTCTATGAGTTCTAGGTCTGTTGGTTTGAGTTGGTCAAGTGCTTGAATGAGCAAACTTTGAAGTTGCTCGTCTTTTTGTTCAACAACCTCATCGATGATATCGTTTAGTTGATGATCTTGAACGGAAACGATCCGGTTTTTACTGGCATTGCGGAAGTGCTGTGATACTTCGTTGCTAGCAATACGGTATAGCCATGCAGAGAAGGGAACCCCTTTGTATTGGTACTTTTCCAGTTTCTGAATGGCTTTAAGAAATACTTGTGAGCAGATATCTGCAGACAGACTTTCATCGTCAGTACGTCTGTAGATAAAACGAAACATAGTTTCGTAATACCGATCGTACAATGGACGGAATTGAGATGGGTCTGCCTGAGCGGCTTGAATTTGCTGCCATTCGCTTTGCATAGCTTGCTCTGACACAGCCTTGTGTGGTTGATCCATTAACACTACTTTTTTGTTAGTAATGGTACGATTAAACTGGAGATTTGACTGCATAAGTATGT
>CAKZUK010000227.1 GCA_937921775.1 uncultured Saprospiraceae bacterium | reverse complement strand
GAATACCTCTAAAATCTACAATCATGTCTTGGTAACCAAACATAGTGCCTCGATCTGTAATCCATGCTTTATCACTTCCAGCATCTTTTACTTTTTGGACTGCATGTTTCATGGCTTCAGGGCTCATAAACTGCCCTTTTTTAAGATTTACTACTTTTCCTGTTTTTGCAGCTGCAACCACTAAATCAGTTTGACGCACTAAAAATGCAGGTATTTGTAATACATCTACATATTGTGCAGCTTTTGCTGCATCGCTAACTTCATGAATATCTGTTACTGTAGGAATATTGAATTTTTCTGAAACTTTAGCTAATATCTCTAAAGCCTTTTCGTCTCCAATACCTGTAAAACTATCAATTCTACTTCTGTTCGCTTTTTTAAAACTTCCTTTAAAAATGTAAGGAATTTCTAGGGTATTAGAAATTTCTAAAACACGTTCTGCAATTCTAAAAGCCATGTCTTCACCTTCTATGGCGCAAGGTCCACATAATAGAAAAAAGTTATTGCTATTGGTGTGTTTTATTTTAGGTATATCTTGCAGGTTCATGTATTAGGTTTTAAAAAGATTAAAGGGCAAAGTTAATCAAATAAATACGTTTTGCGAAGCTTTAAGATTTTGCTTTTATACCGTTTATTAATATCCAAATCGACATTAATAGATTTGAAAGCACAAATAAACTTCCAATAATTAAAAATGTTGAAGTGTTTTCTGAGACTTCCCCTATTTTAACGACATCACTTAAAAGCGCTAAAATAAGATAGAAGGATAGACAAATAAATAGGCTGCCGAGAATTATATTTATAAGTTTAAGAGGTTTTATTAGTTGCCAAATAAAAGGAATTGTTAACAGCAATATTATATTTGGACTTGATAACTCGTTATTCCTAATAGAAAAACACCAATACAAAATAATAGCTATAAAATAAACATGCGGTATATAATTAGAGTATTTTTTTATAATATTCATGGTCTTGCTTTATTATAATTTACAACGTTAAAACTTAAGTTTTATTACTTTAAGAATTTAGTTTTTGCTATTTATAATTTCAATTAAAAATTTCATGGTGATTATAATTAATTACAAGTACTATATCAGGGATTATTTCTTAGTATAGAATTTGTTGAAACTTATCGAAGAGAGCTAGCAGTGATTACACCATGCTTTGTTAATCAGTTATTTAACAATAAATGTTGCTAAAAATTAGATTGCAATAAAGCAGAAATCTCAATTAACAATAAAAAAGGTGTAAATAGATAAAAATTAAGTACCTTTGCACGCTTAAAATAAGGCATACATTATGACTAAAATTATCAATATTGCAATTATTGCACACGTAGATCACGGTAAAACGACCTTGGTAGATAAAATTATGTACCACTGTCAACTGTTTCGTGAAAACCAAAATACAGGAGATTTAATTCTGGATAACAACGATTTAGAGCGTGAACGTGGTATTACTATTACATCTAAAAATGTATCTGTAGTATATAAAGGCACAAAAATTAATATTATTGATACTCCTGGTCACGCCGATTTTGGTGGTGAAGTAGAGCGTGTATTGAATATGGCTGATGGTGTACTTCTATTGGTTGATGCTTTTGAAGGTCCAATGCCTCAAACGCGTTACGTATTAAGTAAGGCAATTGCTTTAGGTTTGAAGCCGATTGTTGTTGTTAATAAGGTTGACAAAGAAAACTGTCGCCCTGAGGAAGTACAAGAAGCTGTTTTTGAATTGATGTTTAACCTTGATGCAACAGAAGAGCAGTTGGACTTCCCAACTGTATATGGTTCTGCGAAGAATGGTTGGATGAGTGAAGATTGGAAAAAGCCAACAACTGATGTTACTTATTTGCTTGACATGGTTTTAGAGCACATTCCTGCTTTTAAAAAGGTAGAAGGTTCGCTTCAATTGCAAATTACATCTATTGATTTCTCTAACTACATCGGTCGTATCGCGGTTGGTCGTATCACAAGAGGAAGTATCAAAGTAGGACAACCTATTTCATTGGTACAGAAAGATGGCGTTATCGCAAAGTCGCGTGTGAAAGACTTGTATTCATTCAGCGGATTGGGTAAAGAGAAAGTAGAGGAAATGTTCTGTGGTGATATCTGTGCACTGAGTGGTTTGGAATCTTTTGATATTGGTGATACAATTGCAGATTTTGAGAATCCTGAAGGATTGACTCGAATTGAAATTGATGAACCGACGATGAGTATGTTGTTTACCATCAACAATTCTCCTTTCTTCGGTAAGGAAGGTAAGTTTGTAACGTCTCGTCACCTGCGTGATCGTTTGTACAAAGAAACGGAGAAGAATCTGGCACTTCGTGTTGACGAAACAGATTCTGCTGATTCATATATGGTATTCGGACGTGGTGTTTTACACTTGTCTGTTTTGATTGAAACGATGCGTCGTGAAGGTTACGAATTGCAGGTTGGTAAGCCAAGAGTTATCATCAAAGAAATTGATGGTAAAAAATGTGAGCCAATGGAGGAATTGAGTATTGACGTACCAGAAGCATCTGCAGGTAAAGTAATTGAGGTAGTAAACCAGCGGAAAGGAGAGATGACTAAGATGGAGCCAAAGGGAGATTTGATGCACGTTCAATTTCTAATTCCTGCTCGTGGTATCATCGGTTTGAGAACAACATTGTTGAACTTAACTGCTGGTGAAGCGATTGTATCGCACCGTTTCTTAGGTTACGAACCTTGGAAAGGTGATATACCTTCAAGAAATAAAGGCGTATTGATCGTTCACGAAAACGGAACAACTATCCCCTTTGCACTAAACAAGTTGCAAGATCGTGGTAAATTCTTCTTGCCACCAGGAGAGCCTGTATATGAAGGCCAGATTGTAGGTGAGCACATTCGTGACAACGACCTAATGGTCAACGTTGTGAAAACTAAGAAAATGTCAAACATGCGTTCTTCTGGAGCGGATGATAAAGTAAAGATTGCTCCTCCAGTATTGATGTCTCTTGAGCAGGCGATGGAATACATCGACGATGATGAGTACGTAGAGTTGACTCCGGAGAGCATCCGATTACGTAAAATATATTTGAAAGAGCATGAGCGTAAGCGTTCTGCTAATGCAGCGCTTTAATAGCCTGTAGATAGAAACTGTTAATGAAATTGGTAAGTGGCTGCGCATTTTTGCGTGGCCACTTTTGTTTTTTGTGCGCTCTAACGGCCTACGTCCAACGAAAAAAATCCGTACTATTCCGCTCCATCCGCTCCATCCGCTAGATCCGTGCCTGTCTAGCTGCGCGCCAGATAGATTCCCATCCCCCTTAGAAGGCCTACGTTTATCGATTTTCCAGCCATCTATGTCTAGGAAAAATGACAGGCATCCAATTTTCCTGCAACTTAGTATCATAATTATTCAACAAGTAATTTCAAATATTAAAATCACATTTTTTCAAATACTAAAATCACATTTTTTTCAAATACTAAAATCACATTTAAAATGGAAAATTCAGAGTCAATTAATGCAATGCCCGAATCCGAAGAACGTAACTGGGCTTTATTCTCGCACCTAGGTATGTTTATTGGAGCAGTGGTTCCTTTTGGATGCATTTTGACTCCGTTGGCAATCTGGCAACTAAATAAAGATAAATCAGAGTTCGTAACTGATCATGCAAAAGAGGCTTTGAACTTTAAGCTGAGTATGCTGGTCGCTTATATGGTGTGTGGACTTCTATGTATTGTCTTGATAGGTTTTCCAATGCTTCTTGCAGCTGTGGTGATTGATGTTGTGTTCTCCATAAAGGGAGCGATCAAGGCGAGTAATAATGAGTACTACGAGTACCCACATAGTTTCAAATTTATAAGTTAAAAGTTGAGTTAATAATATTCCAATAGGATTTTGTAGAAAACTGCACAGTCCTCATGTCATCTGACACTCTTGTAGTGTCAGATGATTTTTTTGTTCGTGAAACGTGGCTATAGAAGGGGGATGGGACGCGGATTGAACGCCTGTCTGGCGACGCCAGATTAGACAGGGATTAAACAGATCGGAACGGATTTTTTTACTTGGTACGCGGACTGTTTATTACCATTTAAAAAGGAGTGCGTTAAAAGATAAATACCTTAGTCAAAAAAATCCGTCCCCGATCTGTTCCATCCGTTCAATCTGTGTCCCATCCCCGTAAAAAGGACAACTCTACTCTCGAATCAAAAGATGAACCTCGGCACGACGAGCATTAGCCGGATCGGTAGAAGTAGCATCAATGCCAAGCGGTTCAAGAATAATTCGCTTAGATTGAACACCTAGATTCAGTAAAGCCTGCTTAACGTTTTCCGCTCTTTTTTGAGAGATACGTTGGTTCACCTCAAAACTCCCTACATTACTTGCAAAACCTTTGATCGTGATATCTAGTAATTCGTAAGTTGATAACCAACTGGCAATTTCTCGAAGTTTGTTTTGCTCAAAAGAGTTAGGATTGGTAGAGCCATTGGCAAAGTAAACATTTTGTTGGCGACGGCTGGTTACAAATTTTTTGAGTTCCTCTACAGCAGGAGCAGGCACTGGTGCTGGGCTAGGAGGAGGTGTATTGATGATAATAGGTGCAGGCTTGTTGCTGTCGTGCTTATGCATCTTTAGTTCTGCTTCCATTGCGGCAAGCTTAGTTTGCAATGCAGTGATCTGTTGCGTGTAATCAGTCGCAGGTGCATTTGTTGTCGTGCTGGTATTCAAAGCATTGATTTTATCTTCCAGTGCTTTGAGTTTAGCTTGATCGATTGAGTTACTATTTGTGGCAAAAGATTTTGCTTCCAACTTTTCTACTTTGAATTCTAATTCAGCTACGTCTTTACTAAAGGCATCGAGGTAAGCTGCGTTTATCTTCGCAGATTCGTCAACAGGCTTATCCGTAATTTCCTTTGAAGCTTTAGTTTGAGCTAGAATTGCAAAGTTGCGTTGGTTCTTCTCCAAAATCTTGATTTGCATTTGAAGCTCCTCCATCTTTTGGTCGTTCATTTCCAGTTCTTTGATTTGACGTTTTAGTCTTAATATTTCAGTACTGTTGCCTTCCAAATCTCGATCGATTCTATTCTCCTTGTCCTTCAAATCATTGATGTAACGCTCAGAACGATCTTGCCCAACGAGAAGCGTGTTTTGCTGTCTTCGCAATGCAAGAAGCTCCGCTTCCAAAATTCTATTGCGCTCTTTCAATTGATTGTCATCATATTGGACAATTTCAGTTGAGTTGACATCCCGAAGCGGTTCAGATTTTTCTTGTATCGGTGTTTGTGCTTGTCGTTGATCTTGAACTCGTTGTTCTTCAAGTTGAGAACGTAGTTGATTCATTTCTTGCTCTAACTCAGACTTGATTTGTTCTAGTTCTTTATTGCTACGATCAGTTTGTTGTTGCTGTGTAAGCTGTTGATACACTTTCTCTAATTCCTGAATTTTGGAGGTAGTTTGCTTACTAGCAGTATTTTGATTGGCAAGCTGTTGCTGTAGTTGCTGCTGTTGTGTTTGCTGATAGTAGTGGTAACGAGTTCTATTCGCCATCCTCTTCTTCTTAGCCTTTAGTATGGTTTCCAACAGGCTTTGATACTCAGCTGGTGTCATCTGAACTTTTGCGCTCTGCTGTGCTACTAAATAGTTGCTATTAAAAACAAAAAGGCCTATAAGAAGTGTTGCTATGAGTTTATTCATAAGGCTCGGTTTTAAAACTTTTAAAAAGATGTGTGATTGTTTAGATGGAAGCGCCATCTGACGTGAAATGAAAATAAATGTTATGAGAACGTTAGAGGGAAACCTCCGTCTTTCGACTTCGGTTTTCCGTCTAACATTCTCTCCAACATCAATTATTCACTGTCCTTGTTCTTTTTCTTTCTTTTGAAAAGTCTCCATTTCTTTACTTTCGTTTCTTCCGCTTCTACTTCTTCAGTAATGTTCAAACGCTTGTTGATCACCTCCATCTTCTGGCTGTTTTCTTCCAACTTCTCTTCTAGCTGATAGAGTTTTTCCATTACTTTAGAATCGATGCTTGAGGCAGGTTCTTCAACCGTTTCCTTTGTTATTTCTATTACTTCAACTTCTTTCTCAATTGTTTGTGAATTTTGCATGGTTTGTAATTCTTGTTCAAGTTGCTGGATTCTTCTTGCAGCATCATCATTTTGAGGCATCGGAGCATATTGCGTTGGAGCCTGATATTGAGGATACGTTTGACTTGGGTATGAATTAGATTCAACACCTTCCAAAATTTCTTCAATCAAGTTTTCAAACTCAGCAGGAGACATTCTAATTTCGCTATTGGTAGGAGCGATAGTCACATTGTTTAAGCTCGGTGCAGGACTGTTTACAGTTGCTGGCGCAGGAGTATTCTGCGTAATGATTGGAGCAGTAGGACTTACGATAGTTGTTTCTTCTACGTAAATAGGTTCGTCAACTTTCTCTAGTTCAATGACTACTTTTTCAGCTTCAGCTTTCTTGCCTTTAAGCATTTCAGCTTTTTCTAAATCATTATTTTCGTATGCAGTAATCAAGTCTTTTTCCAACTTAACGATCCTTTGCTCGTAGTCTAACTTTAGCGCTTCAGCTCTAGCATCATTCTCATCTTTTTGAGCATCCAGTGCATCTGTTATCTGCTGATTCATAATCGCTTTAGGAGATTTTCTCTTTTTACCAAAGTTCAATTTGATACCTGCGCTATAAAACCAAGAAGTGTTTACCTGCTCAGGAGCAGCTAAGTCGTCGATAGGCGACTGAGATGTAATGATTGCTCTTGCACTACCAAATACTTTGAAGTTTTTAGATAGTGGAATAAGCATACCAAATCCACCCATTGCGAATGGTGTATCTTCTACGTTTCTTGCTGCAACAACTAAGCTGTCACTTCCTACATACTCGCGGCCAACGTAATCATCTTTTACGTCAATCATACCTCCTCCTAGCATAATGAAAGGAACCAATCCGCCAGAAGTATTTAATTTCATTCTCATTTCTCCACCCCACATCGCGAGGTCGTCACGCTTTGTCCATGAGTTTTCAACTCCCTGCCAGTAGAAGCCTCTTAAGCCTACGTAAGGACCAAAGTCGAAGCCAGCACTTGCACCAATAATTCTGGTGTCGCGGTAAGCTAAGTTTTTGTCAAAATTCATTTGACCTCCAACCAATTCAAGTCCGAGATTTAATCCGCTTAATCCTCCGCTGAAAGAATCGAAATAAGCTTTGTCTAACTCAGACATAGTACCTGGTTTGCGACCGCCAAGATAAAATTGTAGTGCTGCACCAGCGGACCAGTTGTTGAGATTTTCTCTTTCGAAAAAATTGTTAGAAACACCTAGGTCCGTTTTGTCTTGAGCAGAAAGTAAGTTAGCACCAGAGTTGAATCGGTAAGCGTTATTTCTAGCTTCCAATACTAAGGTGAAACGGTCAGCGATGCCCAATGTAATACCAGCACCAGCAGTTAGATAAATTTGTTCGTTTTTGATATCAGAGCCCTCTAGCTCCAATGATTGAACACCAGTTCCTAATAAAAGAAATGGAAGCAAGCGACCTCGGCTAAGGTTAGCCTTGATTTCACCACCATAGCGCTTTAGTTCTACATCGGTAGAATTGAATGCATCTGAATCATATCCAGGAATGTCAAAGCCACTAAAGTCGTTATTTAAGCTTAAACTTTGCATATATGAAGCACGTAATTCGAAGAACTCTCCGAATCCAAGTCCAAGCTTTCCACCTACAAGTGAGGTGTTTTCCAAACCGGCTTTATCGTTCCACCAAACATATTCTGCAGAAGGAGCCAGCGTATAGCTGATACCTGCAACTTGGGCGTAACTAATAGAACCATAAAAAACGGTAAGAAGAAGAAGTAAGAATCGTTTTGTAGACATTTTATTTTGTTTTAAAATTTTGCATCAACTGCATGTAAAGTTTTATATTAAATTGAAGTTTACTTTTGATGCATGTTTTTTGAAATAATCAACTCTAAGACTGACAAAATCAGCTTAGGTAACCGAAAAGATTTAGAAATATATTTTAGAAGAATCCGATCATTTTATTTTAAAAAAAAAGTGGCTTTTTTTTAAAACAAATAAGACAAGGGTTTACTCTGAAATAGCCTATTATTTAGCGAGTTTCTAGGTAGGTAACAGGTTTTGGGCATCTTTTTTTGAATAAATAAAATTTTATGAATGTGACTTTATTTATTCTGCCCGTCCTTGAGAAAAGGCGAATTTTGATATAGAATTAATGTTAGTATATCTGCCAATTTTGGTGCCAAGCTTAGGCTTTTTTGGGTTTTGTTTTATATGATTTATTGGACTCAATTTTAGTTGTTTTTATACTTTTTTTGAATCTTTTAGTGATGATAAAATTTTTATGAGTTTGAGCAAGAAGAAAGTGGCAAAAGATAGAGGCTTACTGAGGGGGCATTCTAACGTAATTCAAATTATAGAAAAGGGAGAAAAATGGCTATCTTGACAAACGTATTTGTAGATCTAATAAGCAGAATAGGATGCTTCTGAAAGAAGAATGGTAAAAGTCCTAATTCGATAATCAAATGATCAAAAAAATTAAACCATATATAATATACCACAACATGAATCTAAATCAATCCATTAAAATCCTAATCTTGACTCTTCTCATCAGTACCTGCGTCAACCAAACACATGCGCAAGACCTGATCAGCAGTGAATATCTAAGTAGTATTTCTGAAACAGAACTAGAGACAAACTATTTCTTTGATTTTTCAAACGGAGTAGATCTCTATCGCGTTTTATATACCACGCCAGATGTTTTGGGAGTACTGGATACTGCTTCAGGTTTATTAGTGGTGCCGGATGATCCTGGGTTTCTCTATCCTTTGTTGGTTTTTCAACACGGAACAGTTGACGGACGTTGGGATGTACCATCACAGTTGGCAGGCGGCTATCAATTAGCAGCTGTTCTTGGTGGACAAGGATACGCTACCGTTGCTCCAGACTTTGTAGGCTTAGGCGAAGCACGTGGCCTACACCCTTATGTACATGCGGACACGGAAGCATCTGCAGCAGTAGACTTTCTATATGCAGCACGACAGTTTGCAGACCAAAATGATTTTTTACAATTAAACGATCAGGTTTTTGTAACAGGTTATTCGCAAGGAGGTCATGCGGCTTTGGCAGCTCATCGAGCATTGGAATTGGAATATTCGGCTGACTTTACAGTGACTGCTTCAGCACCTATGTCAGGACCATATAGTGTCTCACAAAAGATGATTGATTTTACACTGGGTGATACACCTTATGGTTTTGTTTCTTATATCGCTTGGGTGGCTTTGTCTTATAACCTTGCTTACGGAAATCTTTTTTCTTCTGTAGATGAATTTTTCAAACCTAACTATGCACCTTTTGTTGAGCAGTTTAGAGATGAGGAAATTACCTTAGGTCAACTAAATGTTGCACTGACTAATGAATTGATGAATGATGTAGGAGCGGTGACTCCAAAAGATATGCTCCAGCCAGCGATTCTGGATGCTATCCTAAATGATCCAAGTCATCCGGTAAGTGTTGCACTTGCTGATAATGACCTACATGATTGGGAACCGCAGGCACCAACTCGTCTAGTGTATTGTACTGCTGATGATCAAGTTTACTACCAAAATGCAATCTTTACTGACTCCATCATGAATGCAAATGGCGCTCCTGATGTCTCTTCGGAAGATGTAAACCCATCGGCTGATCATGGAGCTTGTGTACAACCAGCTACGATTTTTACCATTCTGTTTTTTAACGGTTTGAAGGAAGTAACCGTGGCTACTAATGAATTGACGGGTAGCCCGGATGATCCGTATTTAGTAGCGCCAAATCCTGTACAAGATGAGTTATTGATACAGTCGCTATCGGAGATGGGATCCTCTTCGATTCAGGTAGCTTTGTACGATGTGCATGGGAAGTTAGTAAAACAGACGAAGTGGACGAATACAAGTATACTGCGTTTGAATGTTGAAGACTTAAATACGGGTTTATACTTTTTAATGATTGATTCGGAAAAAGGAAGATTCAGTATGAAGGTTTTGGTGGAATAAAAAATGTGAAAATGAATTTGAATTTTCCTACTAAGGTGATTGTTAAGTGTTTCACCTTGAGTAGGAGAATTCAGGTTCGCACTTTTTTTGTATAAAGCAAACTAAGAAAAACTTTGCAGCGAATGCTATACTTTACTCGCTATGAGTAAGTTATTCCAATTAAAATTAATGGCTTCAGATTTGTTGTTTTCTCTTGTAGTGAATAGCAGTGCTTTATCTGTTAGAAGAATAAGTTAAGGGGATAAAATGCATAAAGTAAATGTGTACTCCTTGGATATCTGCCTTCGCTAAGGCTAAAAGGCGGGAGCAGGTATTAACACCTGTTTAAGCAGTTTTAAAGTTAATTTTTGAAAAAAAATGATTTCTCTTTAGAGAATTTAATTTTTAATTCCTACATTTGGTTAGGAATTTTAATATATTCCACTCCTAGAGAAAACTACAAAACAACAAAATTTCTATTCTACTTACCGGAAATTTTAACCCATCATCACAGAAGGATAGAGCTTTATTTTGCTTGCGATTTACCTCGCAAGGGGTTTAGTTCGTATACTATTAAACAAACATAGTCGAAAGTGAATTTCGTCTAAGACCATAATAACCAAATGAAAGTATCCTGATCTTTTCTTGATAATTTCATTACTAACACAAGGCTGGAGACATTGATTGTCAACTTGAATCTTATTTGTTAAATAAGGTAATAGAATTGATATATCTTTTTCAAACAAACTATTTACGTTTTGAATAGAACTTGTTTTGGTGGTGGCCAATCACGAAGAAGTTTTGCTTTAATTAACTAATAAACCAAATAATATGACCCTGGAAAAATGGACAAATACTGATCTCAGTACTTTGAAAAAGTTATTGAATCAGAATAGTGAAATTGATTTCCTGAACTTGTCTTTAAATGATGAAAACCTTGTTGACAAACTGAAATTAGGAAATAAGAATAAGGAAAAAAATATCAGACTCCTCTTTGCTTACCAACGTTTACTTAAAATAGCACCAAAAACAGACCTGAAAATATTAGGCTATCTACTTAAAGATGGTCTGCAGTCTGCCCTCCATATTGCTGCTATTCCTCAACAACAATTTTTGAAAAAATATACAGACACTTTTGAAGGTGATATTGCTAAAGCTATTCAGTTCTATGAAAATGCAAAAGCAATCAAAACTAAAGTGTTATTAAAATATATGAATCAACAACAAAAGGATAAAGTGCCATTCTAATCATTTTATGTATTAATTAGGAGCAGTAACAAACATTCTTGTCCGACCTCTAAAAACCTAAAAATGACCAATAATAAATTCCCCAGCTTCGAAGAACTTTTTGGAGAACTCGATTTTAAAAAAGGCGATCACGCCAAATCTGTCTACTCACCTGCAGCATATCTCGCTGATTTATTACAATTGATGGACGATCATTTTGATAAACCAGAATTTGATATACGCCGTGAGGATGTTAAGAAAATGCAACTCAATGGTGAAAATACATTTACCCCAGTTCCATACCTTGATATTGTAAATGATCTATTGGAAACTAAGGTCAGTCCTGGTGATTCAGATAAGAGCGTAACGGCTTACAATAGATTATTAGATAGCTATTATCCATTCAATCTTCCTTTTGATTTAAATAATGAACGGGTTTCTAATTTATTAAATCACCTGCAGGTTCGTCCCGAGGATTTGTATGCTTTGTTCAACCTAAAAGAAAACCCGAACATCGTTGCAAGATCATTCTTAGGCTTGTCGCAGAAGATGTATGACTTTCTAACTGATGGAAATAAAATTTCTATTCATACTAGTTACGGTTTGGCTTCAAACGAAGCCCTTCGAACAATTCAACCTGTAAGTATATTCTTAGCTAAGTCAGAAATTACGGGAGTAGAACTAAGAGAGTTGTTATTTCAAAATTTGGGAGAAGATGAACTTGCGGAAGCAAAAAACTTTTTTATTAATCATGGTTTAGAAAATGGTTTTGCTGCTTTAGATAAGGAGGAAGAAAATATCGTTTGGAAGATAGATGTAACTGACGAAACTACGGTACTTCCTCCGGTGACCTGGTATAGAAGAGTCCGGCGATTTATAAGTCTAGCGCAACTATCTGGTCTTACTTTTACAGAATTAGATTTGATTATTCGTAGCTGTTGTGCAGATATTATGAGCTCATCGGGAGATCATAATATGAAAGCCTTTAGCCCTATAATGGTTCAACGAATTGCCATCATAAAAAATCTGTCGCAAAAGAATGATTGGTCTATTGAGACGACCTGTACCTTGTTTGCAAATATTGATACACTGGGAATAGGCGAAGAAAAAGTCCCAATGGATTATTTTGACCGCATATTTAATGAGCCTTTCAGCAGTGTAGATAAAAAATACATAGCGATAAGCACCAATCAAAAAATAAAATATGCTCTAGCTGGATATGACGAGTTAAAACCAAACCCAGATTTCGAATCTATAGACAATAAGCACTATAGAAAACGTTTGTCTCAAGCACTGCATATTTCTGAGAAGGATCTTATGTTTTTGCATAAAACTTATGTTGAAAGAGGATCTTTTAGATTTGCTAATTCTGTCGATGGTCTGTTGCTTGATCAACTCAACCAACTGTCATATTTCTTCCGAATGACTAAGATTACAGAAAGTCTTGAAATTTCAATCGAAGACTTTTTCGACCTTGGCCACCTCTTAGAAAACGATGCTGCAATTCGAAAATACAAACAATTCAAAACTTTAATTCACCAAGAAATTCAAGATTTGGATGTTGGTTTGATCATGACAAGAGGTAGTTTGGAAGACCGATTTTGGTTGGTACAAATAGTAATGGCTATAGGTCAATGGATGAATGACAAGCAATTTACTGTAGAAGAATTGAAAGCGATTCTTCGAGGAACATTCACCGACTCAGAAAGTCTAGATAAGGAAATCAATAAGAAAATTAACACACTGAATAGCTTGCAAGAGCAATTCAATGGACTAAGCCTTCGTCCCAAAGTTTTTCTTTCAGAATTAATTGATGCACGTGCTTCAAACGTTATTTTTGATACTTTGAAGAAAGATACCTTTGATCTAGTTTCTAAAAAGGATGATCGCCTGCTAAAACAACAAGCCAATGAAGCAGAACTAGCTGCTCACGAAGCACTCAATCAATTGAGAACGATCCGTCAAAAAGATTTCTTAGGACTTGGCCTTGCAGAAAAAATGCAAGACAAGATTTATAATAACCTCGTCATAAAAGGTTTTATCAAAGCGGATGGTAGACTGATAGAAGATGCTTTTCCTGCCGAAGTAGAAAATTTTAAAATCAACAGTAGCAGTAAGGATGAAAGTACGGCTGTATTTGAGTTAATACACAACTTATCTAAAGCCGAAGTTGGAAATGGAAATGGGGCATCAAATGGAAATGGAAGCAGCCAGTCAGTCGATGAGCCTGCTGTATTTATGTCTCACTTTAATGGCTTAAAATTAAATCCAGCTCGACAAGCAGAGCTATATGACAACCTTATTTTCAATGGGTACATAGATGTTGAAGGAACGGTTTTGCAACCAGCATTTTTTGTCAAAAAAGAAAACATCGAAAAATTTGAACCCAATGCAAAGATTGATCATCATTCCGAGCAGGTCTATGAACTGATTCAGAATAATATAGCACGTTTTAATACAGAAAGCTGTAAGCTGAATGCTACGGTGTTTGCGGATATTCCATTAAAAGAAATTGACTTAAATGACCTAATAGAGAATCTTCGCTTTAATGAGTATATCGATGAGAATAATGTCTTTGTAAATAAATCCGAATTACTGGATTGTAAAGTAGAAGACTTTAAGCTAGCGCTTGTCTATTATCCACATCGACACAATATCCTAGAGCAATTAAAACAGGTGATTAAAGATTTTAAAGCTGGATTTTTTACACTTACAAAAGATATGTTATTTGAGGTTGCTGACGAAATAGTAGCCGAACGAATTTTTAATGAAGTCCAACAAAACTATCTGCAAACAGATTTCTTTGCAGAAGAAAGTATTCGTTTTTTTAGCGACGAAGCCAATGTTGCAAGTTTCGATTTGGGACAATATTTTGATAGCCATACAACGGGAGTTGTTTTTAGAGTCATCAAAAAGATGATCGAAGTTGCTGAGAAATTCCGAGTGAATGTCCACGACTTATTCGATCTTGATTTTGACGAAGATGAGATATTAGACGTTTTGGAGTTATTATGGAAAGATGGATTTCTGCGCCCGAATGGTACCATGATGGCTGACAAAGTAGCCCATTTTCTCAATGTAAATAATGCACTAGATTTTAAAATCCCAGGCTTTGAAGATTTCAATAAAGATATCTTCTTTATTTTACACAATCAGGCTAAGGCCGTAGATGCTACCGTAACAGAAATTACACAAAAAATTATTGAACTCGCTAGCGCTCAAGAAAAATTAATCTTTGATGTTTTTCAAGAAGGATTTGAAATACCTGCAGATCAAGTGAAGCTTATCTGTAGCCATGTTTTTAATGAAAAAGAGGCATTGGTTGAAACGATTATGCTGCCAATTTTACGATCAGTAAATGACAATAATCGAATCGTAGAAGAACCTAAAGATAAAGTACTCAACACCGCTTGGAATCGGATCAGGCAATTCGCAGTCTTAGCCGCAAAGCTCAATTTAAGCGCTGCTGAAACGGATGTTATTTTTAGAGATCAAAACTTAGTCGGGAAGTTTCCTGAAACATTGCAACTACCAATCGGATCCAATCGCTTTGATGCATTGATGAAGATGGATGTCGATTTCTCAGATGAATCAAACCAAGCGGACATTCGAGAGTGCTTGCTAATGTTTGAGTTTGGTAAACTGTCAGAAGGGGAGGGACTTGGAATACCAGGGCATTATGCTTTGTTTGACGCATCGACTTACAACTTGTATAAAGTAAATCAGTCCATCAAAGATTTATCTCCATTTTTTGAAGACATCAATAAATTTGATGCCGCATTCAACGATGAAAAAGGAAATGCTTGGATGATTTCTGGTAGACGTTTTTTTTGTAAAGAAGTAGCTGCTGACGAATGGATCGAAAAAGAAAAAACACTAGGCGAAATTGATAGTAATTTTGTAGATGTAAAAACGATCGATGCTTCTTTTAGAAATAGAGATGGTAAACTCTTCCTCTTCTCAGGTGATCAATATTTCCGTTTCTCCGGTTCTCTGGATCAGCCAGATGAAGGTTATCCACGCAAGACAAAAGATAATTGGGTGATGGAACACAACTTCACACTGCCACAAGAATGCACAGAGGTTTTTGACGCTGCCTTCCAAAGTCCTGACAATAGGACTTTCTTTTTCAAAGAAAATCACTTTTTTGATTCCGATAATTACTCGGAGGCAAAAGATATCAATTCCGTATGGGCTAAGATTAAATCCAAGTTTAATGACCTTAAGAAAATTGACGCTGCTTTCTCTTTTGATGGCGAGGTCTATGTCTTCTCTGGAGATCAATATTTGAGATGGACTGATCAAATGGAACATTCCAATGCCAATGCTAGTCAAGGAACACTTCGTTCCATATTCTCCTTACTCCCCGATTTACCTGAAGATTTTAACCGAGGGGTCGATGCAGTATTTGTAGGGCAAGACAACTTGTTGCATGCCATCAAAAATAACCAAGGAGTCCGATACACCATAGCAAGATCAGCTACGGATGATTCAGATGTCCCAACTATTTCGAAAGTCGACGAATACTTTTTGATACATCCTTTGTCAATACCAGCACCTTCCGTTCCTAGCAATGGATCTGGAGCAAGGCCAACATTTGGAAACATCAAAAACAATCTAAAGAATACGGGTAAAATCGACGCTGCTTTTACCGGTTTAGATGGTAGGGTTTACCTCTTTAGTGGGGACCAATACTACCGATATTCAGGTACGCAATACAATTATGCCGACGAAGGTTATCCAAAATCAATTGTTGGCAATTGGGCTGGTTTGACTTCGGTAGATGCCGCATTCGTACTCGATGGAAAAACGTATTTATTCAGTCAGGAAGAAATGAAATTTGAGGGAGAAGATGAAAGCGAAATGGAAGGAGCAACTGGAAATGGAACTTATATTCGCTATACTACCAACGACTATACACTGGTAGATGAAGGTTACCCTCAATCACCAGGTGACAATTGGTGGAACTTACCTGAAGCACTCATTGAATCTAAATTTAATGCACCGGATGCTGTTTTTGTAGATCACAAACAGGAAACTTATTTGTTCAAAGGAACGCAATTCATTAAATATGAATCCGCTCATCGCTGGTGGACTGAGCCACAAAGCATTGAAACAGAATGGGGCGGCATGCCAGCTGCTTTTAATAAAGGAATCGACAGCGGTTTCTCTGGCAAGGATGGTAGAACCTATCTTTTCTCTAATAAAAAAGAACAGTTTATTCGATATTCTGATAATCAATTCAATAAAGTTGATGATCAATTTCCCAAAGACATAAAAGAGCACTGGGGAAATGTCAAAAATAATATCGAAAAGAATAGAAAAATCGATGCTGCTCTGATGATGGAATTGCTAGAGGAGAACGGAGAATCGGTAACTAAAAATCGAGTGACTTATCTTTTCTCAGGAAACCAATTTTTCCGATATAGTAGCAACAGTTATGACGAAGTAGATGAAGGCTATCCAAAGACGACTGAAAAATATTTGAAAGACGAAGCTCGATTTGGAGAACTAGAAATGGCATTAAAAGAGGGGCTTGACGCCGCCTTTTCTGACCAACGAAATATTTATCTTTTCAAAGACGAGCAATCCACCGTTATCTCTGATCAAGCTTACAAAAAGTATCATAAGGGAACCGGCTTAGCGATCCAATCTGCTTTTGAAGAAGAGGGTTCCATCTACATGGAGTTTGCCGACGGTTGGAAAAAAATGAATAATCTGGAGGATGAAACGCTTAGGCAAACACCTACTATCCCCAAAGCAATCCGTGAGCTAGAGAGCGATGATTTTAAAGATGAGCTGACTGCCGTACTAAACGGAACAGACGAGAATATCTATCTGTTCAAAAATGGTGAATGTTATGATAGCTTCCTTGACAAAGCCTATCCAACCGGAGAAGCATGGGGAGTTACCAACAATAAAATTCTCCTAGATAATCAAATAGATACCGCTTTCGCAGGACTAGATGGAAAAACTTATCTATTCCGTGGTGATCAATTCGTTTGTTACAATGCGGACGACAGAGCGACTAAAGTTATTCCACAGTTTATCGATAAACATCCCCTGTCTGTGAAAGAACATTGGGCTGGCTTAGATAATGTCTATCTAGCTTATACTTCCGACAATTTTACTTACTTGATGGAAGCACCGGACAGCAGAGGCGTTTCTAGAATTGCTTGCTATGCCACGGATGACTACATGAACGAGACGCCAAAAATGAAACGCGGCGATATTCGTTATTGGGGCTTTCCGACTATTTACTTACAGCAAGGTTTTGATAAGGTGAATGCCGCTTTCTGTGATGATGAAAACTTATTTTTATTTGGTGATAAAGAATTCATTCAATTTAACAAGGAAGAAAATGTATGGACTTATCCTCGACCGATAAGTCAGGTTTGGCGTGAACTTCCATTTGAAGATACAGATCACCTAGCTGTCAATGCTGCATTTATGGGATCAGATGGTACAAGCTATTTCTTTTCATCAGAGTCCTACGTAGCTTATGAAAACGGAGTACTCCGAAAAGATATCAACGAAATGTCCATGCAGGATATTAATACCCGATGGGGATTGCAGGACAATAAAATGGTCATCCATAACAAAGTGGATGCTGCGGTAGTATTCGACAATAAAAAGACTTTCTTGTTTTGCGATGATCAATATGTGCGTTATTCTACCGATGATTATCGATTGGTAGATGCTGGTTATCCCAAGTCAATGGTCGCTAACCTCAGAAAAGAAATAGAGTTTACTGAACTACCAATTTCTTTTGAGAAGCGTTTGAAAACAATGCAGGAAAGAAACTTAAGTTTTGATGCAGTATTAGCAAACGAACGCCAAGTTTACATTATTGAAAATCAAAGTTTGCACGCTATTTCACGAAAGATAAGCGGTCAGTTTGATGTGGCAAGATTGGGCAAGTTGAAAAATAATATTGCTAGGCTCAATATGATTGATGCAGCCTTGGTAGACAAATTTGATAGAACCTATCTCTTCTCAGGTGATCAGTATGTTCGTTATTCAGACTCAAATTATGAGTTTGTAGATGATGGTTACCCGAAATCCATTAATGAAGTGAACCTAGTCCGAGATGGATTGGCAAGAAATGCAGATGATAATTTATTTAAACTGGATGCTGCTTTTCAAAATGAAGATGGGCACACTTATCTTTTGACAGGAACTAGTTTGTATAGCTCGGACGAGACAAAAAATAAGACACAAGTCAGTAGTTTGTTGAGAGCTAGTGCCAATCCGTTTAGTAATGCATCAGGTCGCATCAATGCTGCCTTTGTTGCTGCGGATGGCAAAGCTTACTTTTTTATGGATGGTCATTATACTTGTTATGGCAACGTGCTGGATGAAATCATGGAGGAAGGTTTTCCTAAATCCATTCGTGACAACTGGGGTGATCTGCCAATAGATTACGAAACAGGAATTGACGGTGCCTTTGTTTTTGAAGGTCGACGTTATTTAGTGAAAGGAGATAACTATGTTCGTTATTCCAAAAAAGACTACGGATGGATTGATCAAACTTATCCTCAACCTTTTGCACGTAAGTGGAACTCGTCCAATGATTATTTGCTAGGAGATGTTAAAAATATGGTCCAGTATAAATTCCTTCAGGACAATTATAGAAGTGATGATTTCCAAATCAACGAACTCTTTGATCTCGAAAAAGGATATACCAAAGACCCTTATCAAGCGCTTGCTGATATCTTCGAATGGGACATAGAAGAAGTGAAGTATTTAAAAGTGAACAAGGCCTTTTTGCAAAAGCAGAATGACTTTGAAGTCAACTTAAATATTGAGTTGCTACTCAAAATGTATCAAATTTTTGAGCTGTCAGGGAAAATGGCTGCCTCGCCATCTGCTGTTCGTGATTTGGTATGGACCAACTTATATTCCACTAGGCCACAAGTTGACAAGGCAGCGAATAGTTTATACCTCTTTCTCAGTTGGACCGTCGGCACCAAAGATTGGAATACACTGAAAAATCAAATCCATGACGAGATGAACCTCGTCAAGCGAGATGCGCTGCTACCTTTTGTAGTTTTTAATGACAAGGAAGTAGATAGCCCTCGTGACCTCTACGAAAAAATGTTGATTGATGTAGAAATGGGAGCAGAGTCTAAAACCTCTAAGATAAAAGAAGCCATATCTGCGATCCAATTGTATTTCCACCGTTACTTTGTCAATATCGAAAAGCCATTAATTAATGGGGAGGAAGATACTAAGAAACAGTTACTAAAAAGCCGCTGGCAATGGATGAAAAACTATCGGGTATGGGAAGCCAACCGAAAAGTATTCCTCTACCCTGAAAACTATATTCGACCAGAGTTAAGAGATACCAAGACGCCAGCTTTTGAAACTTTAGAGCAAGATTTGCTGCAAGGCGAAATATCCGAATTTGCTGCTCAAAAAGCATTCAAAAAATATGTAGATCACTATACTGAAGTTTCTAGACTGACGATAGCAGGTGGCTACGTATACGATGATCCGGTTCAGGATGTAGACAATAATTTGATTTTATTCGGACGGACGAAATCAGAACCGAGTAAATATTATTACCGACATGCTACCTTTTTTGCTGGCTCGACCAAGTCGGCCAAATGGCAACCTTGGTTAGAGGTGGGGGTTTCTATAGATTCTGATAAAGTGTATCCTGTTTTTGCATTTGGTAGACTGTGGGTCTTTTGGTCAAAAATTGAAAAAGAACTAAAAGAAGAAGCTCCTGAAAAAGGAGAAATTACGACAGATGATAAAGATGATGGAAAAATAGGAGTGACTTCTGAGCAAAATACCATAGATATATTGCGGGTTTACTTCTCGTACTACAACTTAAATAAAGAATGGGTACCTGCTCAAACTTTGGACATTTCTTCAACACAAGAAATAAGAGAAAATCAGATGATTATTCATTCTGATCTATTCGCAGAAAGCTCAGTTCAGCTCGGTGACGAACGCCACAAAAATATCAGTATCTTTTGTTCATATACCTTGTTTGATGGTACCACTGTTACCAAAAAGAAAAAAACATATCACCTTACTCCTGAACTATATGTAACTACTTCCAATAAAAGTTTCAGAACTTCGGCTGCAGGTGAAGGGATTTTTAATAGCTTATTTGACGATTCCATTTCACCTCGTAAGGTGGTGGCACTCAATACCTTTGAAAGTTCTTTAGATGCTCCTTGGTATAGTTTTGATCATAAAGGTGGTAGCTTCCTTTGTAAACCTACGATACCTAATTTATCAGAAAGAGCTAGGGATGTAATAAATGCGAGTCCAGAACTTGGACTTCCAGGATGGAATCAAATTGATGCTGCTTTTTCAGATGATACAGGAAACAATGTCTTTTTCAATATGAGGGATGATCTCTATGTTTCATCGGAGGACATGATTGAAAAGTCCGTTTCTGAAAATTTAGGACTACAATCCAACTCGTTTACCAATCCTGTTAAGTCCGACGAGCCTGTAGTGAGCGGAGCATGCGTAGTGGAAGGAGATGTCTACATGTTCAATGAACAAGAGTTTATTAAATACAAAAATGGTAAGCTTAATTTTGTAGAAGAAGGTTACCCGAAAAAGGCAAATATCAAAACCTTCTTGATAGATATTGGTTTTGATTTTGCTAATCTAATTAGCTTAATAAGCGAATCGGATGCAAAGAAAGAAGTCAGTGGGGCTGTTGTTGATGGTGGTATTTTGAAAATCCACTCTCATAATAGTTTTAATCTTGATGTTGATTTAAAAAAGAGAACAATAGAAAAGGTTGACCTAACATCCCTCGAAGCAGCTTACTTAAATACTGACGGAACAGCAGTGATCAACAAAAGCCAAGATTATTCAGCAGCCTTCTCTTTTGATGGAAAGTTATATCTTTTTAAAGGGGATGAGTTTATGGAACAATCTCCAATTCCGGATAGTTTTCCTGCGGTAGATGATTTTGTAGCTACGGCTAAAGTAAGGGACCATTTTGGAAAAGTAGCTAATAGCCTGACAAGAGGGGAAGGAGTCTCTGCTGCAATTAAAGTTGGTGGGAAAATACATCTGTTTAGCGGAAAGCAACACTTTAGTTATTCCAATGGATTGAATAATTTAGTTGATAGTAGCTTTCCGAGAGATGTGGATCATCTATTTGCTGATTTTATTGAAAGTAGAGTAGATGCTCAAATCCCTAATATTAATCGTTTTCCAGGTGTTAACATTGATTTAATAGATTTTGAAAAACCTTTTCGGGACATTATCGAAACGGTGGAGAAAGTTAAGTTAAGTGCAGCATTGGGAACCGGATTCACATCTGGATTCACGGTAGGGGATATCAGCTACTTGTTTTCTTCAACGGGCCACTTTTTTAAGTTTAAAAATGAAGGCGGAAATCTTAAATATCTAAATGAAAATTATGAAGAAGTCATTGGTGCATGGGGCAATCTCCCCCAGCAATTCAAAGATAATTTTGATGCAAAAACTAGTGGAGGTCTTATCACCGCAGCAGTAAACACTGCGGAAAAATTATTCTTGTTTAGCGGCGGGCAATTCGTCTCCTTTGAAAACGGAAAAAAAGTTGGAGATGTTCCTATATTCTACGAACTGAAAGACGGTCTTTTTGACCTCATTCGACTTACTTCAAGTACCGGTTACACCATAAATGAAAAATTATTTGTAGGCGGATTAAAAGGTATGTTGAATCTAAGAACGCAAGAGATAGACGAAACGCCAAGATTTGATGATAAAAAATCTGATCCGATTACCATTAAAATTAATGGTGATAAAATTGGCGACAAATCCATAAGCTCACATTTGGACTTCAACTCTGCCAACGGTATTTATTATTGGGAATTATTTTTCCATGCACCTTTCTTGATTGGACAATCCTTCAATACCGCTCAGAAGTTTGATGAAGCAAAGTCTTGGTACGAATACATATTCGACCCTACCGAAGGACATGCCTACTGGAAATTCCTTCCATTCGTAACAGTGGATATTCAAAATATTGTCAACTCTACTAAGCATTTGCAAACTGAATTGGCGAATAATGGATTAAATGTAAATGTAGATACATTGTTAAATAATTTGAATCTGCATCAACAAGCTTTTATTGGAAATGAAGATTTATCAGCAGCTGCCTTGGCGCAACTTGAAGCTCATATCAAGACTGAATTAGCTCCCTTATATATTGAACTGAATAATTTAATTAATTCAACTAGTACAAGTACTCAAAATCGAGACCTAAGTTCAAGATTGAAAGAGTTACTACAAATTATTGAATACTTACCGGAAAGGTTTGAAGCAACGCAAGCCAACACTGTTGCTCAGCTGAAAACTTTCCAGGATGACCCATTTGACCCACACGCTATTGCTGATCTGCGAAGAGTTGCATACCGCAAGTCAATTGTCATGAATTATATTGACAACCTCCTCGATTGGGGAGACATGTTGTTCCGTCAATACTCGATTGAAAGTATCAATGAAGCACGTATGCTTTATGTATTGGCTTTTGATCTTCTGGGGGATAAACCTGAGAATTTGGGCACCAAAAAACGGGAAGATGACAAGAACTATAGCGACTTGAGAAATCTCACAAATGGTATGGAGATCTTACTCGATTTAATCGCCTTAGAAAATAATCTTCCTACTGCCAATTCTGATTCTGGTCAATCAGATAAAGCTAGCGATAAGATACCTCAAAACTTAATTCAAGGTGTACACAGCAGTATCATGGATCCTTATTTCTATGTACCAGAAAATGACTTGTTCTTTGACTACTATGATCGAGTGAGCGACCGTTTACACAAAATCCGTCAAAGCCTCAACATACTCGGAATCAAACAGGCACTTCCTTTATTTCAGCCACCAATCGACCCAATGTCTATCGTGCAGGCAGTGAGTGGAGGTGCTTCAGTAGGCGCTGCTGCTGCTGGTATGGGAGTAGCTGTACCACATTACAGATTTAGCTTCTTGATGACAAAGCTCAGAGAGCTGGTGCAAAAGGTCAGTCAATTTGGAGGAGAGTTACTAGGAGCTATTGAGAAGAAAGATGCAGAGAAGTTGAGTATCATGCAAAGTAAGCATGAAGCTGATTTGCTAAACTTAATGACGGAAGTAAGAAAGGCTCAGATTGAGGAGATAAAGATGAATAAAGAGAGCTTAGAGATTTCTAAGAAAATGGCGGAAGAACGTTTAACGCATCACGAAGAATTACTTAAAACCGGAATGCTACCAACTGAGATTGCGCAGCTATCGGCACAGGGAGTTGCTGCTGTTTTGCATGGCGTTTCTACTATTGCAAAAATTGCTGCGACTTTTGGATCAGCTATTCCAGATGCCTTGGTAGGGCCATTTATTATGGGTGTTAAAGTTGGAGGAACACAGGCAGGTGCCGTCGCAAACACCATCGCAGATGTTTCGTCCACTGCTGCAGAAGGACTTAGTATTCTAGGAGAGCTTCTAGGTGTTACTGCTCAACATCAACGTATGATCGAAGATTGGACACTTGCCAAAGATACTGCCGTACTCGAAATTGATCAAATAGAGATTCAGCTTATGGGAGCAGAGGTTCAATTGCAAGTAGCTCAATACGAACTCAATATTCACAAAAAGGAGATTGAAAATCAAAAGCAAGTTGCCGATTTTATCAAAAATAAATTTAGCAATGACCAACTCTATCAATGGATGATTAGCCAACTATCTGGTATCTATTATCAGACTTACAAGATGGCCTACGATATGGCTAAGTCGGCTGAGAAAGCATTCGTTTACGAACGTGGTGTAAAAGCCAGTAAGGTCAACTTCGTCAATGGTATGTACTGGAATAGTAACTACAAAGGCTTGCTCGCCGGAGAAAAACTAGGATTGGACATCGACCGGATGGAGAAAGCGTATATCGAAACCAACCAAAGGCGTTTCGAAATTACAAAATCTGTTTCCTTACTCGATTTGGATCCAATGGCCTTCCTTGATTTGAAGACGAAAGGTTCATGTATGATCAGTCTTCCCGAAGCACTATTTGACTATGATTTCCAAGGGCACTATTGCCGACAAATTAAAACCATCAGCATTAGTTTTGATATTCCGGAAGGACAAACAGTCAACGCGACCCTCACACAACTGAGCCACAAAACTATTCTGGAACCAGATCCAAAGGCAGTCAAGTTTTTGTTGAATCCTAAAGATGCCGAGCCGACTACGATTCGCAGCAACTGGAGGGCCAACCAGCAAATTGCCTTGTCAAAGGTTGATGAATATGAAGACAACAACGGGCTATTCGAACTTCGGTTTGATGACGAACGTTACCTGCCTTTCGAAGGAACCGGAGCTGTCTCCAATTGGCTATTAGAAATCAATGGAAGACGTGGATCATTCAATCCAGATGAATTAGTAGATGTGCTTGTAAACATTAAGTACACCGCATTGCAAGGCGGTCAGGTATTTGGTGATGCAGTGAGAGGTATGTTGAAACCTTATCAAACGGTCAAGTTTATCGACTTGAACTTTGACTTCCACAATGAATGGTTGGCCTTCTTGGCTAATGATAATGATACACTGGACTTGGATGTCAGTCGTGAGTTATTCCCGGCTATGGCCAATGGGAAGGTAACTGGAATATTTGCCAGACTTGATCTGCTTGAAAAGGCCAATATTAGTTTGATTTTAAACAAGGATGATTCGATGCAACTCAAAGATCAGAAGTTTACTGAAACGCCAGGTCTTAGCATTTCTAGTAAAGGATCCAAGTGGACCTTGAAGGTAAAAGGCGATAAGAAGAAGTTGAAAAATGTATTGTTATTGGCAGCTTACAAAGCTAAAGTTTAATTGTCGGGGCGAATGTTTATTCGCCCCAGCATGAACTCAATTTAATATGAAATCAAAAGCAAAGAAAAAAGGCAAGGCTAAGAAGAAACCACTAAAAGGTAGGACTGCTGCCGCCGCTGCCAATCAATCAGCTGGAGCTAATACCGTAGCCGGTCGTGCAGCTGCTATTGCTGCAGCTGAAGGCCTAGGCGTGAAGTTTAATGCAAAAGGCAAAATAACAAATGGAGCTGAAGTTCAAAAAATGGCTTACGGTGCCGCTGCCTCTGCCGCCGCCTCAATGGGTGTCAATATTATGAAAGCCGATGGTAGCATCGATGATACTAAAGTGAGAGAAGCGGTAAGCGCAGTTTTAGGTTTTTCTGCTGGGAAAGATGGTGTAAAAGACCAAGCGGAGGCCGCTAAGGAAATGAAAAATGTGGCCGTAGAAATGGCCGCATCATTGGGTGTAAATATTTTAGATGCTAAAGGTAATGTGGATAGTAAGAAAGCATTGAAAGTTGCTGAAATATCACTAACTGCTGGCACTCTTAAAAGAATCAAAGAGGGTAGGAGTGAAGCACTGACTGCCCTGAATCTCAGCCAAAATAGTTTTGCGAAAGCAACAAATAGAACCAGACAGGAAGCTGCAGCAGTGGTAGATAAATTATTAAACTCCTCCGTGATCAAAGATGGAATAGTTGACAGAGAAGCTGCCTTGAAATCTTTGGAAGCTGCTGTCGCCTTATCAAAAACAGACGAGTTTTTAGCAAAAAATAAAAAACAACTAAGCAGACAAGAAGCCTCTAGAGCACTTCTTGGAAATTAATTAAAAGTACTTTAAAATCGAACTATTCAGGTGCTCGGTCGCCAGACTTTACAGGCCGACCAGCAATTGATTTTGCCTTCGTAATAGGATTTAAACCTGTCGAGTCTATCTGGCTAACTAGAGAGGCCACCAGGTTGGATGTAAAATGTAAAACCGCAAAATTTAAAATGTAAAAGTTTGCCCGCGAACGCGAAAACGCTTTGTTTACTACGATTTTCGACAACTTTTACATTTTGAGTTTATCATACTTCGACTCTACCTGGCTGCGCCGAGTAGACAGGTTCGCTCAGCACAGCGTTTTGCGGTTTTACATTTAAGAATATTCCTAATGGCGATGCAGCCAAGTATTCAGGTAATTATATTCTCGATCTATCTGTAAAGTCCGGCGATCAAAATCAAATGAAAAACATCTTCTCTCTTAAGCTTGGTTCCTTTAAACAATAGTGACTCAAAAACAATAAATAAATGGCACGTAGCAACAAAAGTCGTCTAAATAGACCAAAGAAAAAGAAGAAAAATAATCCTGAGGGCAAGGGGAAAATTTCAATTGGATCTAGACTCAAAAATATTTTAAAAAATAAAATAATTGGTAAAGTAAAAGCTTCTCAATTTAGAGATCATGTCAAAGACAGTGTTGGAATCAACCTGAAAAAGAATAACGAAAATGATGTCTTTTTAGTAATGTCAAAAGATAAATTGAACCAGACTTTCTTTTTTAGGGACAGTGATGGATCAAAAGTACTAGTAGATCGAAAAGGTGTAGCCATCAACGAGATGCATGTGGATGCAGATATTCATAAACTCAAAAACGTAGCGAGTCAAACGATTATGCAAGATGGAGAACGATTTCCAAGAATGATCCTCGTGGCGGATACAAAACCGATGAGCAAGGATGAGGCAAAAGATATAGCCAGACAAATATTGGAAAGTGCGAATGTGGATGGTCGAGATGTCCAACTGAAAGTTGCGGTGAGAATGTTTCAAGGGGAGGATGGAAAGTTTCATTATCGATTCCGAATACTAAGTCCTTCGGAAGTCAATCTTATGAATACACAGCGTGCGAAACTTCCTCCAGCAATAGCGAATCAACCAACTGATATAGCGGTGTTAGATGCAGCAATGAATGCTGATCGGGAAACTGCTGTATCAATCGATGAATTGGTTTCGAGGCTTCCATCTCAACTAACGGATGCTGATTTAAATGATAGTGGAGAAAATGCAGATGCTTATCAACCGATAGCAGCCCCTCCAGAGATAGAGCGAGAAACAGAGACGGAAAGTGAAGCAAGCGGACCGTATTTTAGACCACCTGCTGAACTTGCTGAGCTAGATAATGGCAGAGAAAAACAGTCAGAGAATGAAGGTGGAATCTATGATATAGTTCCGCAAATACAGGATAATGTTTATGGAGAACTTGAGTTGGTGGCAGCAGCTCCGGAACTGCCTGATGATCCCAATTATCAATCACTGACCCTTCTTCCTCACAGGGCAGATGGAAATAACATTTACAGCAATGTAGGTTTTAATCCACCTGCTGCTGCAATGGTGAATGATATCTATGATGTGGTTAGTCCAGAAGATATATTAGAAGCGGCAGAAGGAAATGAAGTCAATCAATATGATGACTTTAAGGATGCAATTGATGCTGCTGAGTCAATTGGACAAAATCAGTATGACAATTTTGCAGATTCTATCCAAGTCTGATAAACATCAGCATTCAGTAATAGCGATGATGCGAAAGATCGCGAAAATAAATATGTTCTAATAAAGTATTACCATGGCAGGACCAAAAACATCAAAAGGAAAAACAAGAACTAGGGCAAGGGCTAAGTCAACTACTCAACGGCAGCAAGGTGCTGAGCCTGTTGCTACGAGAAGTAGAAGGAATTCTTTGTCTGGAATAGATTTTAATCAGCCAACGATACGCATTAATAAAAGAATGTTGAAGGATACTAAGTTGTTGCCTCCTGATGTTTTAGATTCTGTTCAGGAAAAATCTGCAGGCTTTGAAAAAGAAAATTACGGCAGCACATTTACTAGAGATAAAAGGGGACCTTTACTCGTGCTTAGCTTAAAGCAAAAAGCGACTGAGGCGGATGTAAGGGAAATACTTGCCGATGTCAGTCGAATAAAAACGGAGGATTCAGACTTACTAAAAGCAAACGAAACCTTTCCAAAAACAGTGCTAGTTAATTCCGCTAATCATCCGAAATCAAAGGAAGAAGCGCAGGAACTTATCAAAAATATACTTGAAACACACAATAATGGTTTACCCACCGATCAACAGGTAGAAGCTAGTTCTGCTCGTCCAAGAATCATTGACCGAAGCAATAAGAGTTTCCTTTTTGTCATCAGACCCAAAGCGGAAGTTCCAGAAGGAAATATACCTGACAATACCCTTGAGGGACAGTTGCCTCCACCCGCAAGCACGGAGCCGGTTAGCAAAATATTGAAGCGATCTCAATCTTTATCTAATCTTGTAAGTAAACCAGTAGTTGCTACAAATAACAATGTACAGCCTGTTATTGTAAGTGCACAAGTAAATAATGCAGCGGCAAGAATTTTATCTGTAGCAGCTTTTAAAGAAGCGACTCCTACAAGGAAAATAACTTTGCGTCGAACATCAGCTTATAGGGCTATTGTAAGTAAACTAACAGATTTTCATAAAAGTGTAGCTAAGTTAAAAACAGAAATTGATCAGGGGCAAGCGCGGCTTGATGAGCCAAGTCAAAGAAAAAATGACTTGCTTAAGGAGAAATTTACTAAAGAAAGAGAACGGAAGAAAATTAAGGATGAAATATATAGCATGTCTAATCAGATGGTAGTCGTTGGGAGCGAATTATTTGAACTTGGGCTGGATAGTAAGTCTGATAGAGTGGAGATGATTAAAAAACAAATGGGAGAGAACCGAATAACAATTGAAAATAATATAGAAGAAGTGAAGCGCTTGACGGCAGAGTTAGTACCAATAAATAATAAGGTTAAGCTTGTCAATTTGGAGCTGAAAGGTTTAATGGATCAGAATAAGCAGTTACTAGATTCAAGAGAAGAGAAATTACTAAGTCAGGAGAAGGAATTGCAACTTACATTAGATCAATACCTTCTTCAAAAAAATGAATCTCAAGATACAGATAAATTGGATGTAATTAGAAAACTACGTGCCAATTTGGGAGATGAAAAAAAATCAAAACAAAGAGTAGATGATATCCTGCAAAATAATGGACGAGTAGAATCAGCTCATCTAATTAGCAAACCGATGGAAGCCCTATCTTCAGATACCGCCAGTGATGTTTTAAGAGTTGAAACGAACGGAGAGATAGAAGACTCTGGAACGAATAAAGGCTTTGCTAAAAGGGAGGTTTTAAAAGGCGAGCCAGAAAATGATACAACAGTGAACCTTGGTATGAAAGCAGATTATTTAAACGGGGACGTGAGGAATAAAGTGGTGCTCAGTGTTAGCCCAAATCTATTGGCAAGGCAAGTTGTTTCTTCCCGACTTGATCAGGGTTTGGGACTTAATGTACTCGCAGTTGAAGTTTTTTCTCAAGATGAAGCAGGTAATTCTATCGGCATAACTGCTGAGGTACAAGGCATTCAAATGGCTCAAACTTTGGATGATGGCAATAGTCTCTACCCTAGGATTGATTTATCAAATGCTGAAACACAAAGAGGCTTGTCTGACCTTCAAGTCTTAGATGCTTTGACCGGTCAGATGGATAGACATCTGGGGAATATTTTCATCAATCAAGATACAGGTGTTGTCAAGGGGATTGACAATGATATGGCTTTTCCAACGAATCTAAGGTGGGGCCCCATTCGAGAAATACCCAACAGCTTAAAAGGACAATTTACAGAAAATAAGGATGGAGTTTTGATTTATAATCAAACGCATATTCATAAGGATACGGCAGAGCGAATACTGAATATGACCGAAGCTACTTTTATTGAAATACTAAAAGGAAGAGATACCGATTTGGAAAGACTTACTGAAGATGAGGATGCTATTGAATTAGCAGTACTTCGTTTGCGGGCTGTGAAAGCTCAAGTTGAAAAATTAGAAAAAGAAGGTAAACTAGTAGAAAAGTTTACGATTGATACTTTCTATGATTCTATAGTGCCTAACGTAAAAACTAAAAATGGAACGGAACCAAATTATTTAGCGAAAGCATATAATAAACATAAAATAGCCGGAGATTTTAATAATGGACATATCCAAGGAAAGTGAAAATAGTATTGCTGAAAAATATTAACACCATAACTAAGAAAAAATTTACTTGAACTAAAAAACCACAAACCAATGAAATTAAGAAGCATAGATGGAATCGTAAAAGAGACCTGTGTCAAATACGATCTCAAAACAATAGAGGAACTAAAGAATAATGTAAAAAAGAAGGCTGGGTCTTATGACCAAAAACCTGTTCTTGATAAAGACCGAACCGCACATCTTATAGAAACAGAAGGGCGAGCAAGTAAGACATCTAAAGAGCGGGTGCTCGGTCTCAATGACATGGTCGACCTCAATTATCTCATCAGAGGATTGCAAGCCTGTAAGTCTGTTTGTCGCATCATCATTAGAGACGATGGTTTTCGGGAAATTGGCTATGGCACTGGTTTTAAAGTCGCTCCTCATTTGGTGTTGACCAATCATCATGTTCTGGATACAGCAGAAGTAGCTGGAATTTCTATCATTGAATTTGATTTTGAATTAGATCAATTGGGAAATCCAAAATCAACAACGCGCTTCGCTCTTTCACCTACTGATCTTTATATGTCTGATAAGGATTTGGATTATGCTTTAGTAGCGATCAATCCTGTTCCGATTTTCGGTGATGGAGATTTAGAAGATTACGGTTTTCTTCGACTGAATAATAGTACAGGAAAAATAAAGCCAGGAGAATATGCGACCATTATTCAGCATCCTTCTGGTCAAGTAAAACAGGTGGCACTACGTGAAAATGAATTGCTAAAAATAGACGAAACGACTTTGCTCTATCAATCAGATACCGCACCCGGATCTTCTGGATCTCCCGTTCTGAATGATTCCTGGCAAGTGGTTGGTCTACATCATTCTGGTTTGCCCAAAACAGATGCAATGGGAAATTGGTTGATGAAAAACGGTGAGATTGCTGACCAATTTGCAGACGATTCAGATATCGATTGGATTGCAAATGAAGGTATTCGTGCCAGTAGAATTGTCAATCATATATTGGCAAAGGCTAATCAAGCTAATGAGAATGGAGCTGCCAATGAAGTTTTATTAAATGAATTTCGAAGCGCCAGTGATGGTTCAATTACAACTCCTCTACTTGATGTTCGACTAGATCAAGCTAAGCGTTCAATCATGCCAAATAAGCGAATGATATCCAGTCCATCAAAACGAGTAATAGGAAGTAACATGCCTTCTGCAAATGTAAACGCAAGCAATAGCAAGCAACAGACGGTGGTGGACATTCCAATCACCCTTTCTATCTCGATGGGCCATGTACAGGTCAATCCATCTCAGCAGATTTCAGTAGACGATTTTACCGGAGATATGGATGCCAATGGGCCTAGTCATTCGGTAGGCAATGTGAATAATGCAATTGCCATTGAAAAAAAGATGGAACCATTTCACGAACGTGATTATACCAACCGTAAGGGCTACGATGCCAACTTTCTAGGTGCAAAAGTGCCTATGCCTAAAACCATTAATAAAAGTAGTTTATCAAAAACAACCGATGGGAGCATCATTCTTAATTACGAACATTTTTCTATCATAAACAATAAGAAAAGAAAGATGGCCATATTCACAGCATCCAATATAGATGCTAGTACAGCAGCTAAGCGGCCTGAAGCAGGTAAGGCTTACGGCCGAACTGCTCTGTCAGGACTCGGAAGAAATGATCGCGAAAAATGGTTCTTGGATCCACGAATCCCAGCTGAAGATCAACTGTCGGATGAGTTTTATAACAAAGATCGAAAGTCATTCGACAAAGGCCATATTGTGCAGAGAAATGAAGTGGCATGGGGAGCTGATTACAAGGAAGTGAGAAGGGCCAATGGGGATACTTATCACATCACAAACTGCTCACCACAGGTAAGTAATTTTAATCGATCTAATCTGAAAGGTGATTGGGGAAAGTTGGAAAACAATATAATGAAGCAGGCTAAGAGAGAGAAGTACTGTGTGTTTAGTGGCCCAGTTTTACTTAAAAGTGATCCTTCTTTCAAAGGTGTTAATCAGAGAGAAGGAATTGAAGTTCAAATTCCTACGGCCTATTGGAAGATAATAACTTCTATCAATGATGCAGGAGAATTGGAATCGTTTGCTTTTCTTTTAGCTCAGGACCTGAGTCGAACTTCTTTTGAATTTGATGTTTCCGAACAGTGGAAAGCATTTATGATATCTATTGAAGAACTCGAAGAGATCACTATTAATATTAAATTTCCAACGGTGGTTAGAAAAGCGGATCAGTATTTTACACTTCTAGGTGATGATGTAAGAACTAGCAATGAGTTGCATGATTATCAGCAATGGAGTTTGTATGTTTAAGGATAGAAATTAGCATGTGAACCTGTCAGATGCAAGACTGGTCGAAATTAGAATGGCCCTCTGTCGCGAGCTCCGCGTTAGAAGGCCATTCTAATTCTCATTCTCCTAGTACCCCTGCAAAATCCCAGTTTCAATAGCTGGCACCCCACGCTCCATCCAACTAGGCTTCTCTCCATCCTTCAAATAATGATCGAAGAACTGCTGCATCCGACGATTAAAATCCAAACGATTCTGGCGCTTTAGTGGCCAATGTGGTTCCTTATTGTAGTTGAGTAACCAAGCTGGTTTGCCCAAGCGACGTAAACCCACAAAAAATTCAATACCCTGATACCAAGGCACCGCACCGTCCATGTCGTTGTGCAAAATAAGTACTGGCGTTTCCACCTTATCCAAAAAGAAAACTGGCGAATTCTCGCGATACAATTCTGGTTTCTCCCAGATAGTAGCTCCAATTCGACTTTGCGTATGCTCGTACTGGAACATCCGACTCAGTCCCGATCCCCAGCGAATCCCACCATAAGCCGAAAACATATTCACCACCGGAGCACCAGACTCTACACATTTAAACATGTTCGTTCGTGTAATGATGTGTGCGACCTGATAGCCTCCCCAGCTATGTCCTTGCAATCCAATTCGATCCTTATCTACAAATCCTTTTTTGATCAAATCTTTGGTACCCGATACCACCGCATCATAAGCGGATTGCCCAGGATGTCCATCTCGATAAGGTACATCCGGATTGAAAATTAAATAACCCCGATTGGTGTAAAACGAATAATCAATCGTAGATCGATTCGGATAAGGTGCTCGATGGCGATGCAAACCATTTGAACTTCGTTCATAAAAATTGACAATCATTGGGTATTTTTTAGCAGGGTCAAAACCAGCAGGCTTTGCCAGCATACCAGTATGCTTTTCACCTTTGGGCCCCTCCCATTCTACAAGCTCGATACTGCCCCAACCGTATTCACTCTGTTGTGGATTAGCATGGCTGATTCTTTTTGCTCGTTTGAAATTTCCAGAGAAGTACCAAAGGTCAGGGAAGGTTTCAAAATTTTCTCTAGTAAAAACCATCTTATCAGAATCTCTTGCTTTGATTGGGCGACGAGAAAATTGTTTTTTTGCCATCACTCGTGGTTTTACTTTATTTGACTTTTGATCGAATAGAGCATAACCACTGTCTTTGTTATTTTCGTTAAATGAGAATAGAAGTAAATCTTTCTTATTTGGAATATGACGTTCCTCCGGATCAAGTTTTATGTAGCGATATCTAAGTTTGTCTTCTCGTCCATCAGTTAATAATTGGGCAGACTTTTTTCCGGAAGGGTCAACTTTCCAAATGTCATACCGGTCATAAATCAAAATAAAAGCATCGTCTTCCACCCAACCTGCAATGCCGTAGGAGTTGGGTAGGGAAGGGGTATCGTGCAATTCATTGTAAAAGGCAACTTGATGGTTGTTGGTGATTTTTTTTACTTGACTATTTTGAGTAGAGTAAGCATACCAAGCGGTATCAGGGCTGCTGTACCAATAAGCATATTTTCCTGTTGGAGAGAGACTTGGCGTGCAACGCAATTTTGTTCCAATCTTTTTGCTGATGCCATTTTTCATGTTGATCAGGTAGATGTCTTTGTACGAAGGAAAACCTTCCCAAGAAACTGCAGATAGATAGGCTTCGTTGTTGTAAGCCAATGCATATTTTGACTTACCTTCATTCCCAAGGCTAATGTTTGTAAGTTCAGGTTTGCCAATTTGAGTAAACTGGCCAGATCCTGTATCCCAAGTTACTAGGTATGATTTTTTTTTATCTTCTTCTAGTTTGACTTTTTGTTCTGTGTGGAGTCGGTTGTCTGTATAAGACCAAACTTCGACTTGTACAATTTCCTCATCAAGCAAAGTTGTGTCCTGCAAAATCGGTGGTGGAGCAATGCCTAAGAATAAGCGCTTTCCATCTTCCGAAAAATTTGGTTGATAATGTTCACTAATATTCCAGTTGTCTGGTAAAAAGGAATCGCCAGACGCAGCAATTAATCCGGCTTCTTTTGAGCTACCATCATAGTAAAAAAGTTGGTATGGACGGATTTGATTTTTAGTAGTGTCAAGATCTACAATAAAGGCCATTTGTCGACCAGATTTATCCAGAGCCATTTTTTTGTACTTGCCTTTATGAATAAAAATTTCACTTAGTTTTTTTCGATTACAATCGTACTGATAAACACCTTCTGCAAACTCAGCCTCGTCGCCCGTGCTTGTGAAAATTATCTTAGCACCTTCTTCTGAGAGTTGGTAGTTTTTTACAAAAGGATAAACCGTTTCTTCGCCACTTGGCAAATGATGAATGACCAATTTGGTTCCACTATCTTTGGTTTCTTTTTTTACTTTAAAAACAGTGAGGGTGTCGGTTGAACTTTGACTGCTGTCAATTTGTAATTCTTCCTTGGTGATTTCCATCTGATAAGCCAGCCAGCCACTCCATTTTTTAGGGAATTCAAAAGACTTCACATTCGGGATACGCGTCAGCGAATTTTCTTGCAAATCATAAATTAAGAGGGTATCCTTTGGGAGATCCTTTTCCTTTATCTTCTTTCGTTTCATGGCTTTTATAGAATCTACCGCAGGTGCAATAAGGCAGCTTACAAAACGACTGTCATCACTTATTCTAGATTGTTGAGCTCGATCTATTGTGATCGTAGTCCCATTTTTCACCTGATACATTTTTAAACTTCCATCTCCATCTTCCCGACTCAGTTCATAAATGACCCATTTTCCATCATTTGAAATCTTCGGACTTTTGATACTAAACCATTCTTGATAAACGCTATGGTCCATTATTTTCTTCTGCAGATCTTGTGCAAAAGTAGTCTCCCCTGAGAGGAAGCAAATTAAAAGTAGGAGGTATAATTTTTTCATGTTGGAAAGATAGGGAATTAGAATTAGAATTGGAATTAGAATATCAATGTGAATTGAAATTTCCCCACTATCGTGGAGTGGACAATCTAATATTATTTCCAATTTTCATTCTAATTCTCTACCTCCCAATCAAAACAAAAGGAGCCCAATAGTTGGGTAGCGCAGTACTTTCATCAGCGATCAACTTCAGCTTGCTAGCCCGAAGAGAAGCAGAGTAGTTTTTATCCTTAAAGATTTGTTTGTAAAACTCAACCATCAATTCACTACTGGCTTTATCGTTTACTTTCCAGAGTGAGTAGAGTACATTGTTGGCTCCGGAGTATAAAAAACTTCGGTTGATGCCCAGCATGCCTTCGCCTTCACTGAGATATCCAAAGCCACTTTCACAGCTACTTAGTACCACTAAATCTGCGTTGAGTTGGATGTTGTAAATTTCATTGACATGGAGAATGCCATCTTCAGTTGAGTTATTTGGATTGATGGAACAGGCAATACCAGAAAATTTTGGTCTTGTCAAATTTGCAAAACTATGAGAGGCAATATGTACAATGCCTTTGTGCTGATGAATATATTTTTTTAAGGCATTTTCAGAAGCATCATTTCGAAGCAGGAGTTTGTTGCGTTTCTTAGTTTGTGATTGAAAAAGTTCGTGAATAGCAAGCACTTCTTTTTCCGACCAAAGGAGAGGTTGATAGCGATTGTCTCTTAAAAAGCTATAGCTTGTATCTTGGAAATGTCGTTGCTGATCAGGGTTAAGAACGTTTTTATTTGGATCATCAAAGACAGGTGCAAAAGCCAATAAGCTCAAATCATTGAGGTCTTGTTGTTTTTGTAAACTTTTGAGATATAGTGTAGCCGAATAATGATAGGAAATATCAAAATCTTTAATTAGGTAATCCAAATCTTTAAAAGATTGTTCTTTCTTATTTTGCACCAATGCTTCAAACGGAATATAGTTGACGTTTCCTTCTCCAATGATGACGAGACGTTCGTATTCACCTAATTCATCTGCGAGAGATCCAAGTAATTTTTCGTAAAGATGATTCCCAATTTCAATAAATCGTTTCTTGTTTTTAGTTTTTACGATGGAACTTTTCTGAATGAGTTTATGAAATTCATAGGTCAAAGAATCATCTTTTAGATTCCAGTCAACAGTTGTTACATCCGCTGTGTTTTTGCTTATTGTGAAGATCTGTATTCTAGGAATCCGAAGATTGTCGAATTCATCATATTGCCGTTGGTCGATCAGATAAGAAACGAGCAAAGTTTCATCGGGTAAAGCTGTCTGCACAGCATCGAGTGTTGCTACTTCAGTTGCGTACTTCATCTCATAGTAACTAGGGTACTGGGTACGCATGACTTTGATTAAAGTATCAAGTTTGAGTCTTTCATGGAACAGTTTACGATCTCGATATTCCACCATGTTGATACTATCATTGGCTAATGAAAAATTGATAACCTCAGCTTCATAGTTGGTGATATTCGTTCTGGTCTGGCGTTCTTCTTGAATAATGCTTGCAGGAATTCTTGCATATAGTTCCGGATCGACTACATTGGTTGATTGGAGTAATATTTTTGATTTTAGCCTTTCGGAAAATCGGAACGCTTGTGCTAGTTCCTTTGGATCATTGAGCATTTGAAATACTTTTGAGTGCAAGCTCGTTGCTTGTTTTAAAGCAGCATAAAAAGTAGAGTTATTTAAAATTTGATCATCTTCAGATAGATAGATTTTGTTTCTTTCATTAATAATTTGCTCGGCATCCTCTAAAATTTCAAACGCTTTATAAGTAAAGTCTAAGTTTTTGGTTTGATCAAATTGATTGCTAAATACTTTTGCTTTAATGGAGTGCGTTCTCAGATATTCAATTGGATTGAAGATGGCATCTTTGAATGAGAGGATACCATTGTTTGTTTGAATGACATTTATGGCTAAAGCGGAATCACAAATGGCGATCGCTTGGTCATAGTCTTTGAGATGAGTTAGAAAAATAGCCTTGTTGTTGTATAGCATTGTTAGTTCAGGACTTTTATCTCCGATTCTCATTTTGTAAATTCGAATAGCCAAGTCTACGCTCTTTAGTGCCTTTGCGAAGTCAGGTCTCATACCGTGAATTAGAGCTATATTATTGTGGTAAACACCCAGATAATAATGGTCTTCAGGCAATGATTTTGACCATACTTCATATGCTTCATTTAAATAGACCTCTGCTGCTTCAAAATTAGACTGGTCAAGATGAATCATTGCAATATTAGTTTTTATCAAACCAATATTAGGATGGTCGGGGCTGAGTGCTTTAGTAAATATTTCAACAACTTCCTCATAGTACTGAATGGCAAGATCAATTTTGTTTTGTTCGGCATAAACTCGGCCGATATTATTTTTTAAAATACCCATTTTAGGATGCATTCTACCTATTGATGTTGATGCTTCAAAAATCGTCTCTGCTTTTTTATAATAATCTAATGCCTTTTTGAGGTTACCTCTATTTTTATAAATCAATCCAATGTTCCCATAGGAATATGCGAGATCGCTGTGATTTGTGTCTAATAATTTTTCTCGAATGCTGAGTGCTTTAAGGTTGTATTCTAATGACTTTTGATCGTCGCCTATTTGCTCGTATAGGGTGGCCATACTCCCGTAGCCATCGGCCGTCAATAGATGGTCTTCACCATAAGTTTGTTGACTAATATCGAGCGCACTGGTAAAGGCAGCAGTTGCTTCTTCTAAATTTGAAAGTTTAAAATTGATATTTCCCAAGGCATTGTAGCCAGTGATCACAAAGCGTTCGGGAGTTTCTAATTTAAGTTTGCTTTGATGGATCAGCGTATCAGTGGATCGTATCGCCTCTTCGTATTGTCCAAACTCAGCATAGCAGTTACTAAGGTCAATATGTATTCCAAAAAACTTTTCCCACATGGATTCCTCCTTATAGAAAGCTGCAGTCTCTTTAAATAGAACAATGGCTTCTGTAAGATTGCCTTCATTTAATAATTTGCTGGCTACCTGTGCTTGAGTCTTGGCGGAGATGGTATCAGTTATCTGTGCATTTACATTTTGTAATGGGAGTGAAATTCCAATAAAAAGCAGGCATAAGCCTCTAAATAGATAGTTTAAATTTTTCATGTGAGATGTCGTTCTACTATTTTTAACTAAAACAATTGCTTATTGATTTGTTTATTTTAAACACAAATATAAGCACTTAAATAGGCAAAGGTCTGTATCTGATACAGATGTTTTATCACAAAGTTAATTCAATAAGTGATTAACTTTCATGGACCGAATTTTAGGGAAAAATGTGTTGAAATAAAACGAGTAAGGAGATAGAATAGATGCTTGTTTATTCAGAAATTAAGTTAATTTCCTTTTGCTCGTGGTCTGTCAGCTAAGTCGTCAGGAGCTCTTTCGCCTATAATTTTTTCTTCAAAAAAGAATTGAAGACGTTTTTCCACCAAAGAAGAATTGTGAATGAAATCATCGAAAGAGATTGGAATATAAGATGTTTTGTCTGCCTTGTCTTGTTGCTCTTGAGATATAATAACGGAAGATTTTGGATACTCCTTATTCTTGTGTAATTCAGAATAGTTGCGGTTGCGTAATTCAAGGTCAAGTAATTGGAACGGAAGTATTTCTTCAAGAATACTAAGACGGTTAAATAAAATTTTTAAGGTAGCAGCTGGGCAAGAAAAAAATAGATGAATAGCAATGGTACTGACTTTCGTTTCATTAGGTAATATCCGAAAGTGGACTTCTAGTTGATTAGGTGATTCAGGGCTTCGGAAATAGTAATTTCTAAAATTACTAAGATCATTACCTGTCATTTTGAAATTTATAAAACCAACTTCTTGAAGAGATTGCTTGATCAAAAGTCCATCTTGAGATTTATTTAACTTAAGATAAAGTTGATAACTATTATTCATTTTTTGGTAATTGAGGGTACTAAGAAATTAGTATGTCCTTGTGTATCTGTTTTGGGGGATATGTAGCACGAAAAAGTAGGAATTTTAATACTCAAAGATATGGAAACAAATTTCTTTATACTTGACAATATAAGTTTTTTTTTAATGAAATAAAGTTATTTGTTGTCTTTTGATAGGTTCTGGAGTGATACGCACATTTTTTTTGTATAGATTATTTACTAGTCTACTAATGAAAAAAAAACAAGATGCCTTATTTTTGCGTTAACCTTATTTTAAAATTAAAACTAAAATTATGAAAAATAGTTTAAAGACAATGTTGTGGCTTGCTTTGATCATTGTTGGATTTATTGCTGGTACTGCTTGGAGCGAAAAGGGATCAACTCAAAAAGATAACAATAGTACAAGTGATGGAATTGTTTCTAATGAATCTAACACATTATCACATGCCATTTCTACGCCTTCCATCCATAAAAGAGATGAACTCAATAAAGAAGAATTGGCTACAATTAATTTATTTCAGTCCGCATCTAATTCAGTAGCCTTTATTACAACCTCCAATCTTCGACAAGATTATTGGACCCGAAATGTTACTGAAATAGAACGCGGAACAGGCTCCGCTTTCGTATGGGATAAAGAGGGGCATATCGTTACTAACTTTCACGTAATTCAGGGGGCTGATAAGGCAACCGTTACCTTAGCTGATCAAAGTACTTGGCCCGCTAAATTAGTTGGCCACGCCGCAGAAAAAGATTTAGCTATTCTCAAGATTGAAGCGCCTAGCAATGACTTATTTCCAATCCCTGTCGGTGCTTCTGGTAATTTACTAGTTGGGCAATCGGTGTATGCTATAGGGAATCCTTTTGGCCTTGACCAAACACTTACTACTGGAATTATTTCTGCACTGGGCAGAGAGATTGCTTCTGTTTCGGGTGCACCAATCAAAGACGTTATTCAAACGGATGCTGCCATTAATCCAGGTAATTCGGGAGGACCATTACTCGATTCATCAGGCCGACTTATCGGTGTCAATACCGCTATCTATTCCCCCTCAGGTGCTTATGCAGGAATAGGTTTTTCCATCCCCGTTGATGTACTAAAATGGGTAGTCCCTGATTTAATCAATCACGGGAAAGTACTCCGTCCGACTATCGGGGTAGAACTGGCCAGCTCCCAATTTATGAGTCGCCTTAGAGTCGATGGCATCCTCGTGATCAACGTGGTAAAAGGAACAGGAGCTGACAAATCTGGTGTCATCCCAACTACTCGTGACCACTACGGAAATTTTCAACTAGGTGACATTATCATCGGAATGGACAACAAAAAAATTGCATCGCATAATGACCTTATGCTCGTTTTGGAAAGCTATAAACCAGGTGATGAAGTAAAGCTTCGAGTACTTCGAGGAGATGTAGAAGTAGAAGTTGATTTGGTATTAGATGAGGCAAATTAGGTATGAACTTGGAGCTTGGAATTTTTTCTCTCTTGCGCGTAGCTTCGCCTAAGAAGGATCTTCCAAGCTCCAAGCTCCAAGCTCCATCTACTACTTATACTCCCCAATCACAGTAGCCGTATTATAAGTCAAACCATTCGGATAGCGGTTTATTTCACAACTTGATACAGGGTGAGTAGGATCACAGATCGTATAGTTTCGGCCATTGTATTCGTACTTTCGTTTCATCTCTTCATCGATCACTACGCCAAGCGTCATATTGTTGTTGTAGTGGGTGATGACTATCATTGGAATGTCTAGCATTTCTTTTACCAGATAATAGAGTAGGGCGCAACGATCTTCGTGATCCGAAAATTCACTAGCAAAAACCTGCTCTGCATACATCGGTTTGTCATCATTGTAAACATCCCAATCCCATTTGTATTTGAAAGCGGTGCGTGTAAAAGCGACCAATACTTCTAGTGTTTCTTTTTGCGATTTACCTTTCGTCATTTCTTTCAACTTCGGGACTAAGGAATTTGCCAGCGTTGGTGAGATAGGTGCTTCTATAAATCCCATATCATCCATCGTCAGATAATCTTTTTGTAATAGCAAGATGGTTTCATCGACTTTCAATGTCCACTTGATGTCTTCTTCTTTGTATTTAAAACTTACAAAACATTGGTTTGGCGCTGGTTTAAATGTAGGTAGTTTTTTTAGATTAAACGTAAAACCTTTTCCATCTGGATTGCCTCTGTACTTAGGTTTTTTTAATTCCTGACCACGAGTATTAAGATTGAGGATGACAGAGCTCAAATTATAAAAACGCTTACCTTCTTCACTAAAAGAACTCACCTTCATGAGTTTGTCTTCGGATGATACAAAAAGGAAAATTTCTCTATCGTCAAGAAAAGTTACTCGCATATCATAACCTGATTCACAAAGTAAAAACCACCATGCCAATGATTTGTGTAGTTTCTTTTTTTTATGATATACTTTTTCGACGGTACTTCTCACAAGCTTAGCATACAACCAATCATTTAAATTTAGACGGCTTCTTTCTGCTTTTAGTTGATCCAGCAATTCCTGATGTGGTGCTGCTTTCATTGCAGTATGAAATTTTTCCAGACATTTGTCACTCGCGCACAATAGTTTTTTACTCACAATCATTTCTTTGTTGTAAGTCAATTTTATATTTTCTGAATAAAATTGTACGGTAACAGATTCGGAGAGGTCGGAGGCAGATGCACCAAAGGCAAACAGTAAAAGTAGTGATAAGAGTTTTAATGGTGATTTCATTATAATGTTGGGTTTTAAGAATACAAAAAATAAGTAAAAAAGTCAGTGCTTTTTTAAAACCTAGATAATATGCTCACAATTAAACGAGGGTCTAAGAGGAAATATTGAATAAGCAGTTTCTTTTACTCGGGATTATAGATGAAACACCAAAAAAAGTACCAGATACGGAAGATATATGTTTAATACTATATTTGAAAAGGGGGGGAGGAGAGATGAATGTAGTAAGAAGGAAGAGAGAGGAACCAATACTGTAGCTGTATGCTACATATTCATAGTATTGGTTCTTCTCCCTTCTCTATTATTTTAGCTAGACTTATTTTTTAGGATGTACCAACTTCATCTCCTTTATCAAATGACCAGCACCAGCAAATTTGTCAATGATAAATAAAATGTAGCGGGCATCTACCATAATATTTCTACAGATAGAAGCATCGTAATTAATATCACTCATCGTTCCTTCCCAAACACGGTCGAAGTTGAGTCCAATCAAATTACCATGCGCATCAATCGCAGGGCTACCAGAATTTCCACCAGTGGTATGATTACTTCCGATGAAACAAACGGGCATTTTGCCATTATCAGCATAGTCGCCATAATCTTTCTTCTCATAGAGATCCAGTAATTTTGCAGGAACATCAAACTCATAATCCTCAGGTACAAATTTTTCAACTACACCGGAAAGGTAGGTGACCGGCAAATAACTGACTGCATCACGAGGTTGGTAACCATTAATTTTCCCATAAGAAACACGCATAGTTCCATTCGCATCAGGATAAAAACTACGGTCTGGGAAAAGTTCAATAATCGCTTTCATATACTTGCGCTGAAGCTCATTGATTTGATTTTGTAGCTCACTTAACTTTGGACTGACCTGCTTGCCATAAGCATCATTTAGAGCAGTGCTTAACTTGATCAGTGGATCATCTGCCAACTTCGCAATGGCCTTGTCTGGTTCCTCACTGTAAAGCGCCAATAGCATGTCTTGACTAGTGAGAACAGAATTCTGATAAAGCTTTGCAGCAAAATCGTTATAATTAGAAGCTCCTATTTGGCCCATCTGATTTTTCATGATACTGGCCATCTCATCAAAAGGCATCTTTTCCACATACATCTGTATCAAATCAGCAAATACTTTTTGATCAACAGCAGGTTGGTAATTTTTATAAAACCCTTGAAGGTAATTATTCAAACGACCTTTGAAACTGGTATAAGCTGGTTCTCCACTTTCTTTATATGTATTAATCAGACGTTGGTTAAAACCAGCAACTTGCATGATCTCAATATTACGGCCAGTGATTTCATTATGGTAATCACGTGCAAGCGCATAAGGTTGAATTTCTTTGTATAGCTTTTCGAATTGCTTCAAATAAGTAGAAGGTGCCTGGTTTTCTTTGTAGCGTTTGTTTTTTTCGAATTCTTTCGCATTGGCTAAAAATTCTGCTTCAAAACGCTTTTTGCGGCCAACGCCATCTGTCGTTTCAAGACCTTGTTTTTCACCGATCCATTTTTTCCAGTAGTTGGCAATTCGTGCAAACTTAGAAGCGTATTGCAAACGAACTCCTTCGTCAGCGCGCATCGCAGTTCCTACAATCTTAAGCGCATGATCGCGTACTTCAATTCGTGCAGGATTCAAAACATCCACAATTTGCTCTACAGCAAAGGAAGGGAGATATTGATCGGTACGACCCGGAAACCCAAAGACCAAAGAGAAGTCACCTTCTTCAACTCCATCTAAAGAAATAGGAAGAAAATGCTTAGGTGTGTAAGGAATGTTATCTTCAGAATAATTAGCAGGCATATTATCCTTATTCGCATAAATTCTAAAGATTGAAAAGTCACCAGTATGGCGTGGCCAAATCCAGTTGTCGGTATCCGATCCAAATTTTCCAATAGACTCTGGAGGTGTTCCTACTAATCGAACATCAGTGTAAGTCACTGTTACAAAAAGGTAGTATTGATTCCCTTTGTAGAAAGGACGAATACGTACTTCCTGATGTGCTTCCACTTTCGTATTGTTTTTTACCGCTTCTAGATTAATGTCGATTGCAGCCTGACGTTCCTTTGGACTCATATCGTCATTTACACCTTTAAGAACGGCATCGCTTACATCATCAATACGTGCAATCATCGTTGCCGTAAGTCCTGGGTTAGACAATTCATCTTTCATGTTCATCGCCCAAAATCCATCTCTTAAATAATTCTTTTCAAGCGTTGAGTGCGACTGTATTTGGCTATAGCCACAGTGGTGGTTGGTCAATAGAAGTCCCTTGGCGGAAATGATCTCCGAGGTACAACCTCCATTGAAATGTACGATGGCATCCTTGAGACTTCCCTTATTGACACTGTAAATATCTTCAGCGGTCATCTTCATTCCCATGGTTTGCATATCGCCTTCATTGAGGGCTTTTAACAGTTGAGGCAACCACATTCCTTCACCTGCAAAAACAGAGCTGGTGAACAAAAAGGCAAGAACAAATGCAAAGCTTTTAAAAGGTAAATTCATATTATTGATTTTAATTTTTTGACGTTCTTTGACAAATAAGATGGACAATGTTAAAATGAAAGCCAAAGTGACCGAAGGAAACCTTGATTTTATTTTATCATTGGCTTATACCACAGGTTTTGTCAAAGAACCATTTTTGATAAGTAACTGCTTAGCAGCTAATTAAGTTAAATTGATTCATTGCATACAATCAAAAATAAGAATTTTTTTGGAAGTGGGCGCTAGGATGGACCTACTGTAATGGCTTTTTGTCGGATCGTTAGGCTGTGAGCGCGCTGCCTTGTGAACTTTACTCGTGACGCTAATCCTAATTTAATGAAATAATATAGGCTGGGGCATGAGACTCATAGTCTGCCCGATGGGTATTTAGTCCAAACACTTACTTATGTTTATCCTTTTATTTAGAAACCGTCCCCACAGCGCCAATAATCTCAACTTCTACCCGACGATTAATTTTGCGTAACTGATTTGTAGAATTGTCATTCAAAGATCTTTCCGCTCCATAGCCAATGGTTTTGATGCGATCAGCGTTAAGCTGTTTGTTTAGGACAAGGTAGTTTTTGATAGCGGCAGCTCGTTCTTCTGACAGTTTTTTGAGTAAAGCTTTGTCGCCCTGATTGTCGGTATGTCCCGAAATGAGAATAACGACCTCCGGATATTTCATTAGATAAGCAGCGAGTCGATCCATCTCCGGATATGACTTACTGTACACTTTGGGAGTGGACTGTTGAAAATAAATATGGTCTAACTGGAGCTTTGAACCAACCCTTGGATCAATGTCGATTGGTTGGTTACTGACCACAGAACTTGGAGTGACTTTTTGTGCCATTTCCTCTTTCAATGGTTCGAGATAAAGTTTAATGTCTTTGACAAAGTTGGTACTTACTTGAGGGCCCGTTACTATTACAGAATAAGCTTCTTTAAAATCTTTTTTTCTAGTTTTGATTTTAATTTTATTGTTCCATGGGAGGAGCAAACGGAATTTACCATTTCTGGTACTAGTCACAACGCTATTTCCTTTTTCATCTTGAGAACTAATTAATGCATCAATTGGGTTAAGGTCAAAATCATTGAATAGCTGACCTCGCACTACGAGTCCGTTTGGTTTTGGGGGACTTATTTTTGTTCGGAAAATATTCCAGTTACCACCTCGATTAGAAGAGAAGTAAAGATAGCCTGTGCTTTTGCAAAAAAATGGATGACGTTCATTCGAATTCGAGTTGATGGGTGAACGAAACTTTTGTGGAGCCGACCATCGATTCCAGCCGTCACCTAGCCTTTTTTGAAAATAGATATCTGTATTCCCTTTTTTATTACCACGATCAGAGGTGAAGAACAAACGTTTCATATCTGCGGCCAGATGTGGTGTGCTTTCTGCAAATGGTGTATTGATTCCACGACCTAAGTTTTTCGGTTTTGACCAAGTTCCAT
>CAKZUK010000226.1 GCA_937921775.1 uncultured Saprospiraceae bacterium | reverse complement strand
ATAGCTAAGGCTATCAGGTTCCGTGCGTGCCTCGATTTGAACAAAAATTCTACTTTCAAAACATAAAGAAAATTAGGTTACACTGTACTTAGTAGTGCTGCTTAAATCAACTAGATGATTACTTATAATAATCAAAACCGCTTGATGATGATCATAAAAAACATTATTCCCATCATTTTATTCAGTCTAATATTTTTGGCTTGTGATTCGAAAAATAAAGAAGAACGACCGCCTAATATTATTTATTTTCTTGCAGATGATCTGGGCTATGGTGAGGTCGGTGCGTATGGTCAACAAAAAATTAGAACACCAAACTTAGATACACTTGCAAAAAGCGGAATGAAGTTCTCACAGCATTATTCTGGAGCTCCAGTTTGTGCACCTGCACGCTATGTTCTACTGACCGGAAAACACAGCGGGCATGCTTACATCAGGGGCAATGATGAATGGAAAGAACGTGGGGATGTATGGGATTATAAAAAAGCTTTCTCAGATCCTAATCTTGAAGGACAGCGGCCAATTCCGACTAATACCATTACCTTGGGAAGTCAATTGCAGAAAGCTGGATACAAAACAAGTATAGTTGGGAAGTGGGGTTTAGGTGGCCCAGAAACGGAGGGTATTCCAACACTTCAAGGCTTTGATTATTTCTATGGATATAATTGTCAACGTCAAGCGCACAATCTTTATCCTTCTCACCTTTGGGAAAACACAAAAAAGGTTTTGTTAGACAACGAACTGATCGCTCCTCATACCAAACTTGATTCTTTGGCTGATCCTTATCAGGAAGCGAGCTATGCAAAATTTATTCAAAAGGATTATGCTCCAGAGAAAATACAAGAAAAAGCATTGTCATTTATTAAAGCGCATAAAGATCAAGCTTTCTTTATGTACTATGCTTCTCCTTTACCACACTTGCCACTACAAGCTCCTAAGAAATATGTAGACGAATACCTGAAAATATTTGGAGAGGAAGAGCCATATCTTGGAGACAAGGGTTACTTCCCAAATAGATATCCTAGGGCGACCTATGCTGCAATGATCACTTATTTGGATGAGCAATTAGGTGAATTGATTAGTCTTCTTAAAGAAATGGGTGTTTATGAAAATACAATTATTATTTTTTCCAGTGATAACGGACCCACTTACACAGGAGGTGTTGACTTTGATTTCTTTGAAAGTTCTAAACCCTTCACGAATGGTTATGGACGAACGAAAGGTTTTGTTTATGAGGGAGGCATTCGAATTCCTTTAATCGCAAGTTGGCCAAACCATATTAAAGCAGGAACTTCAAGCAATCATATTTCAGCATTTTATGATCTTATGCCAAGTCTCTGTGATCTTGCTGGACTAGAGCCTCCAGAGGACATTGACGGGATTAGTTTTAAACCTACCTTACTTGGTGAAACACAAAAAAAGCATGACTTTTTGTATTGGGAATTTCCCAGTTATAAAGGACAGCAAGCACTTCGATTTGGTAAATGGAAAGGGATTCGAAAAAATATTTTTGAAGGGAATCTTGATATTGAACTTTACAACCTTGAAACTGATCTAGAAGAAAAAATAAATGTAGCCAATCAACATCCAGATATTATTGAAAAAATAACCGTGATTTTAAAAGAAGAACATGAGCCGGCTGTAAATGACAAGTTTAAGATTAAACAGTTGGGGGATCTTTAGTTAGAATAATTCAGATTCGAATTTCCTTATTCACAGGGACTTAATTTTTGAAATTTAGCAAATGTCACAAATTTAAAAAGCCAGTAGCGATGACAGCTACTGGCTTTTTTTGTGAAGTTATGCATACCCCTTTTTCTTAGCCTTCTTCTCGGCTCTTTTCTCCTTTATTGTCTTTGCGGGCTCTTTCTTTACTGCTTTCTTTGAATTTTTACCTTTAGCCATGATGTTTTATTTTTCGAACTTCTGAGTTTTAAGTAATTTGACCTAATTATTTTAAGAATAGACTTGATAGATATTTTTGAAGAAGTATGGGGTAAAAAGACCATCAAGGATATATTAAATTAATTGTGTCAACCTACTTATATCTAAAGTTCTTTGTAATTGAAACTGCAATATAATTATTTTATAAACTTGAAAAGAGAATAAACCGTGGAATTTTTATTTTGCCTTGTAATTATTGAGCTGTTTAAGGGGTGGGAGAGGACTGCTGGAGCCTAGTAAAGTGCTTCAAAAAAAGAGATTTAGAGGAAGATGCTAACCGAGTGTGACGAATTACCGGAATCCCTTTTTAAGGCCCTTTGCTATTGACTGTTAGCTCTTGGCTTCCGTCTGGCGAAAAATCCCAAGTATAAACAGGCTCGACAGCTTTGAACTAAGCCAAGAACTAAGGGCCAATTGCCAACAGCAGGAAATTTTCACAGATTCATATTAACTTACTTAGATAAACCAGAAATGGCCTCTATTAATAGAAAGACAAGCGAGATAGATGGGGGAGTTTTGATTTTAATCACTTCACCCATTTACCACCAACTTATACCCAACCCCACGAATATTAACAATCTTAACACTAGAATCTCCTTCCAGTCTTTTTCGCAATTTCGAAATGAAAACATCAAGTGTACGTCCAACATAGTCCCCCTCATCGCCCCACACAATTTTTAAAATAACTTCTCGCTCTAATGGACTATTAGCAGAAGTATGCAAGAGCGTAAGCAAATCGGCTTCCTTACCTGTCAACTCCACTTTTTTGCCCTCCAACGAAAGTTCCATATTCCTTTTGTCAAATTGGTATTCCCCAATTGAAATTATATTTGGATCAACAATAGCAAGAGGCTCGCTTTTCTTTTTCTGAGAGAAAGCGAAAAAAACACCAAAAGCCAACAAAGGAATAATTAATAAATAAGCTAGATAAGAATTACTTTCCTCCTTACTAATAGTTAATGCCTCCGAGCGATCAGCAATGGCAGTGTTAAAAATAGTCATCGGCTTCAGGATATTCACTAGAAGATTATAGCAAGCTTTGGGCTGTGGCCTAGTCGTGCAAGGAAGCATATCCGGATAGTCTATGTTTCTAATCTCATAAGCATAAACTATCTTTTTCGTATCACATGCTTCTACTCGCACCATATAGCTTTCGGCGATCTTCGTTTGCACGAAAATGCCTTGAATGGTAGCAATCAACAGTTCTGGATTAAATTGAAAACTGGAATCAAAAGAAATCCGATACTGATCTCCTTCCTTCTCAATGGGCAAAACCCGTGAAGTACAATCTCCCGAGTCATTCAAAATTTCATCTCCAATCATTCGCATGACGATCTGAATATGACTTTCATGATTATCTTCCTGCCCATTGCTCTTTCCTACAAATAGAAACAAACAAACAAATACAAAAAAAATGATTCTATATCCTCTTTTTATCATGCTGCAAATTTATCTGATTCTAAGTTGAATTGAAATACTTTAACGCTCTTTAACGGTCAATTTACACTAATTTACACTCGTTTACCACTCTTTTTCCCTTTCTGACATAACTTCGTACTAACAGACTGCTTCACTATTAACAGGCTGGTGATGACTAGCCATTTAGCTTATCGTTTATTTTAGAGGCTAATTTGCGGAGAGACTTTACTTGGTACTAGGCTTATTCATCTCGTATTTACCTTAGACGAGAAGTCTCTTCGTTCAGGAATCCCTCAAGCAGATAAACCTTACGGTGGCTCCTTTTCAAAGTGGTTTTGTGCTAAGTGATGGGAGAAAAATGTCAAAAGGAAAATGCCAAGTAATTCCGTCAAACTACTTAGTACTTACTTAGTAGTTCTAAAAGAAAATTCTTAATTTTATAAAAATATAAAAAATGAAAAGCAGTATAAGTACATTATTATTCCTATTCATTGGCCTATCTGTTTTTTCTCAGGAACAGGCAATTCGAATAAATTGCGGTATAATGCCGACTTACAAGCGTTCCATCCTTAAGGAAAAACTAAGTTCTGCTCAAACGATGAGTGACCTCAATTCAGGATATCCTAGCTCCTGGATTAACCACCATCTCTCCGCAGAAATTGAAGCAACCTGCAATGGTAAATTGATAAAAGCCCTAAGCCCGAATGATACGCTTAGCGCAGAACAGAAAAACATCTTGGCCAAGGCGGACTTGGGAACAGACGTTCTCATAAAAGTGAAATACAATCCTCGTAACTCTTTATATGATGCAACTGATGTACGAGAAATTGATTTTGGATACACCGTAACTCCTCCAGTTGAAGCGCAATATCCAGAAGGAGAGGATGTACTGAAAAAATATTTGACGGAACGAACCGTTGATGAAATTCCTAAAGAAGTTTACAGAGATCTGCAAAATGCAACAGTTACTTTTACCATCAATAAACATGGACAAGTAACGAATGCGCACATCACCGAGCCATCCAATATCGAAAATATAGATGACTTAATACTGAAGACCATTTGCAATATGCCGGATTGGACTCCTGCTGAAAGTTCGAAAGGGGAAAAGGTGGAACAGGAATTTAAATTTAGTGTAGGCTATATGATTGGCTGTTAAAGAAATCGAGTTTTTTTGATTTGGAAAAAGCCAGTAGCTATTGTTACTGGCTTTTTTTATTAAGCTAAATGTTCAGACGGAAGTACGAAGACCGAAGTTTCCCACGACCGTATATCCCCGCATTCCTAGTAACAGAAACTTAACTTACACGATAAAGGGAAACTTCCAACTAAATCATACCGACAGAATAGTTAAAAAATTACCCTAAGTAGATAAACAAACAGCATTAGTAATTCGTTTGTTCTAAGAACCAAATGTGAAAGAAACAAAGCGTGCGAACTCTTAAATTTGTAAGACAGAATAAAACAAAGTATATTTCTATTCTTGTAATTGCTATAATTACACTGCTTAGCTATGAGCTAAAGTCACAAACAGCTATCCAAGAAAAGGCTCGCAATGCCGTATATCTCGAAGTTGGCGGAATTGGCAGCTATGGATCACTCAACTACGAGAGACTTGTTCTAGTAAAAAGCAATTTAAGCCTTGGGCTAAGAATCGGATTCAGCAGCTATCGCTTGAAAGACTTTACGAATGAATTTAATCCAGACCTAATCATTCCCCTAGCAATAAGTGGATTATATGGTAAGCAGCATAAGTTAGAAGTTGGATTAGGACAGGCAATGACAAGTATTGTTCGAGCCAATCCTTCGAATTTTGAAGCAGAACGTGAATTAGATCTACACGCTAATTTTATTATTGGATACAGATATCAGAAGGAGAAGGGAGGATTGCTGATCCGTATGGCTTATACGCCAATTATTGAATTTTATAAAAACTATCGACATTGGGCTGGATTATCAATCGGATACGCTTTTTAAATGATGAATATGAAAAATCTAAGTCTATTACTCATTTTGTTATTCATAATTCCCGCTTGTCAGAAAAGAGACTTTGACATAGTTAACCTGAATGGGAATCAAATAACGACACTAGGTCACGGAGGAATGGGAATCGCAAATAGGTATCCCCTAAATACGTTTGAATCCATTCTAAACAGTCTGAACGTCGGTGCGGATGGCACTGAGATAGATGTTCAGATGACAAAGGATGGAGTACTAGTTGCTTTTCATAGTAGTTCACTAGAAGATAAAACAGATGCTTCAGGGGCCGTTTACACTCAAACTTGGGATCAAATAAAAAGTGCCAGATATAATGATCCAATTTATTCTAATTACCGAATCATAAGTTTGGACGAACTCTTTTCTAATATCAGTAAACTTAATGATTACATTTTTTTCTTAGACTGCAAAAATTTCAATCCAGATACCTCGGCATCTTACTTAAATACATTTACCGATGCACTTATCCAAATCATCGATAAGCACCAACTCGCCAATAATGTCTACATCGAATTAAAACGAAGGGATGTCATCGAAACTTTGAAAGATAAAAGGCCTGACTTGAAAATATTTATCTACAGTTATTTTGATGAAGCATTAAAGATAGCGGCTGAATTTGATCTACAAGGAATTGCCATTGCTGTCGATAATATCTCAAGAGAGGAAGTTGTCACTGCACATGAAAAAGGAATCATGGTGGTGGTTTTTAATGCACATTCTAAAAGTAGAAATATTGACGCGATTGAGAAAAATGTAGATTTTATCCAATCGGATAAGCTCAAACATCTAGTCAAAATGCTTGATTAACTTTACAAGCTTTTGTTTATATTTGGCATAAATTCATGAAGCAAATATTTTTAGCCATATTAATCCTACTGAGTCTTTCTAGCTGTACCAACTCTACTCATACCTTAACCATTGCCACTGCTGCCAACATGCAATTCGCTATGGCAGCACTAAGCGCCCAATTCACTAAACAAACAGGGATCAAAACCAACTTGGTTATATCCTCCTCAGGTAAACTAACCGCCCAGATAAAAGAAGGAGCTCCCTACGATATACTAGTCTCCGCGAACATGAAGTACCCCAACGAAATTCAAAAATTCGGATTAGCTGCCACAGCTCCTAAAGTCTACGCTCACGGAAAATTAGTGCTTTGGTCCATGCAGAAAAATACTAGACCATCTATTGAGATACTTCGTGCTGACATGGTAAAGCACATTGCTCTAGCTAACCCTAAAACGGCTCCTTACGGCCAAGCTGCTATAGATGTATTGAAGCACTACGGGATATATAAATTTTGTCAAAATAAACTCGTTTATGGTGAAAGCATTGCGCAAACCAATCAGTTCATTACATCCCGTGCCACGGAAGTTGGGTTTACTGCAAAGTCTGTTGTACTTTCGCAAGAGATGAAAGGAAGGGGAGAATGGATCGATTTAGATCCTAGCACTTACAGTCGGATAGAGCAGGGGATTGTACGTATCAAGCGTGCGCATGAGCTGCAAGAAGAGGCCGATAGTTTTTACAACTTTATGTTTTCGGAAGAGGCCAAAAAAATATTAACCGAGTTTGGATACGCAGTAGATGAATAAATTGCAAGGACAGATTATTGAGATTGAAACCAGTGGAAACATTTCCATTGTGTCTGTGACGGTCAATGAGAAAGTCAAGCTGAAAGCCATTGTCATTGAAACACCTAGTACTGCTCCGTATTTGAAAGTAGGTGCCACGATAGCTATGCTCTTTAAGGAGACGGAAGTGGTCATGGGCACTGATGCACAGCATGCGATCAGTCTGCAAAATAAAATTTCTGGAACGATTAAGCATATTGAAAAAGGGACGCTGTTGAGCAAAATAATTATGGAAAGCTCCGCCGGAGAAATTATTGCTCTGATCAGCACCAATGCGGTCAATCAACTTCATCTAAAAGTGGGTATGAATGCCATGGCCATGGTTAAATTAAACGAAGTAATGATCTCTGAGATATGAATTGGGAACCACTCATATTGACATTTAAATTGGCACTGGTGACGACCAGTATACTTCTGGTCTTGTCTATCCCTTTGGCCTATTGGTTGGCTTATACCAAGTCGAGGCTTAAGCCAATTATTGAAACCTTGGTGAGTATGCCGCTAGTACTCCCACCCACCGTACTCGGCTTTTATTTCCTAATCGCCTTTAGCCCAAACAATGCATTCGGAAACTGGCTCAATGAATGGCTTGGTATCAAGCTAGTCTTTTCTTTTGCTGGCCTTGTCATCGTATCCATTATTTACAGTTTACCATTTATGGTACATCCCATTCAATCCGGTTTGTCTGCTATCCCACCTTCCTTAAAAGAAGCGGCTTATGTGATGGGAAAATCGAGATATAGTACACTTGTAAATGTTTTGTTGCCCAACATCAGGCCTTCTATATTGACCGGAATCGTTTTGGCCTTTGCGCATACGGTAGGGGAGTTTGGAGTAGTGCTGATGATTGGAGGGAATATACCTGGACAAACGAAAGTGGCTTCCATTGCCATTTATGATGAGGTCGAAGCTTTGAATTATTCTGCGGCTAACTTTTATTCAGCTGTACTGTTTGTAAGCTCTTTTTGTATTTTACTTTTAGTTTATTTGATAAATGGCGGTTACCTAAAGCGCTTCTGGAAATGATCAAAATCGACATACAGAAAAAATTGCACGCCGCTCATGGCGAAATGATTCTCAATCTCAATCTCCAAATTGAGCAGGGAGAGCTTGTCGCTATATATGGTCCTTCCGGTGCTGGTAAAACCTCAACACTGAAAATTTTATCAGGCTTACTTAATCCGGACTCAGGCACCTTGTCGGTTAATAATAATCTATGGTTTGATAACAAACAGAAGATCAATCTAAAACCTCAACAACGAAAGGTTGGCTACTTATTTCAGGATTATGCGCTCTTTCCTAATATGACCGTTTTACAAAATTTAGCTTTTGCTTTAAGCAAAAATCAGGATAGATCAATACTCAATGAATTGATAGAAATGGTAGAACTAGGAGAGCTTCAACATCGAAAACCAAACACCTTATCCGGCGGCCAAAAACAACGAGTTGCCTTAGCCAGAGCTTTAGTCCAGCGTCCTCAAATTCTACTACTCGACGAACCACTTTCTGCACTAGACCGTAAGATTCGAAGCAAACTCCAAAACTATATTCTAAGCATTCATCGCAAATACTATTTGACCACTATTCTAATCAGTCACGACATCGGAGAAATACACAAACTAGCAGATAAAGTAATCCTCCTCGAAGATGGTAAAATCAGTAAGCAAGGAACACCTACAGAAATATTTATCAATCAAAAGGTTTCCGGAAAGTTTAAATTCACCGGCGAAGTCCTAAGCATAGAAAAAGAAGATGTAGTCTACATCGTCACCGTCCTCATTCAAAACCAAATAGTAAAAGTCATCGCTCAATCAACAGAAATCGAAGGATTCCAAATCGGTGACCAAGTGATGGTAGCCTCCAAAGCTTTCAATCCAATTATTTATAAAATTGATTGAGCCAATAAGAAAGCCCTCCCAAATCCAAAGATTCAAGAGGGCTTGTCTTAATTATTTCAGTAAGAAGTCTGAAAGACTTCTGCCTATGCTAGAAGTAAGATTTCTAATAAAACACGCTCATTGTACTCCTAGTTGAATAATATTTATCTCAAAACAACTCGGCGAACAATCTGCTCATACTCCGTACCTACCATCACAAAATAAACACCACGAGCATATCCTTTCATATTCAAAACCAAATGTTCGGAACCAGACTCAAAGCTACCTTCCGTTACTAATTTACCATCTGCCTGTACAATAGAATAAGTTCCATCCAGCGGACTAGCAATATCCATATACAAAACGCCCTGAGCAGGATTTGGATACAAATCAACTTGAGTATCTCGATTATCTAGTTGTGCAGAAACTACTTTTGACAAAGAACTAGCTCCATCAAAATCAATTTGTTTCAATTGGTAATAATAAACAACACCAGGCTTCGCTTGCTCGTCAATCAATGCATACGCATTTAATTCAGCACTCGTTCCTATACCCGCAATCCAAGCAATTCGCTCAAAATCATTTTCATCAGTGGCACGACGCAGTACCTCAAAGCCTTCATTATTCAATTCAGAAGCAGTAGTCCAGTTAACTTCGATTACATCTTTTTTTGCTGTAGCAGAAAGATCAACCAACTCAACCGGTAGTGGATTAGCTGCTCCACCTAAAGCAAATCCAGAGAATCCACTGCTGTAGGTACCTGTGTATACAAAGTCGCTACCAAATGGCTCAACCGTAGGAGGAATAACTTCCAGATAACTAGCTCCAGTAATTGCATTAGCGCCTTTTACAATAGCCAAGTCAGCAGCAGGATCACCCGTTTCAGCAACCCAGCCATTAATTTCAGCGGCTGTGTAATACAAGGAAATCGTATAGTTTCCAGAAGGATTGTTAAATTCTGGAATAACGCGGAAAGTCTTATCCGTTATCCACTGTGATTCAGGAGCAGAAGATTCAGTCGCTCCCGGATTTGCACTATCACTACGGTCAACCTCCACATGTGTACAACCATAATCGTGATTGGTATTATTGACCAAAGTCATCATAATATTACCATTCACTTCATCGTAAAAATGAACCGTACTCATCGGACCAAAAGTATAGTCAACAGAACCAGAAGTAGTGTTGTCGTTTATCTGAATCTCTGTACTACCTATTCCTGATACTACGATGTTGTCAAGTGCCCACCACCAATCGTAATCAGCTACATAAGTGAAGCGAAGTTGATTGTCAGTAGCGGCATGCGCACTGATGTCAATACTTTGTTGGTCTGGGGCATTCCAGTCGCCAATATCGCCAGCAGCCTCCGTCCAAGAGAAAACATTTTGCCAACTACCACCATCCCAGATGTCAATATCAAAGGTTTCATTAAAGTCACCATTGGCAGCATAAATGTTGATGTATTGATCAAAGTCAAGAGTCAAACCAGTAACTGAAGTTCCGTCGAAAACGGTAGAAAACAACTCTTCATCTACGGAGTTATTACCTGCAGCATCACTATCCATGAGGATGTATTGGCTGCCGTCAAGACCACCATTTGCGGAAGCTAACTCCCAAGTGTCTGTAGTAGAACCACCATCGTTAATCGTCCATCCACTAAGTCCACCATCAAAATTTTGATCAATCAAGTTGACGGTACCTCCAATACTAGGAGGATTGTCATCATTTATTGCAGTGACCGTATGCATTTGGTTAGATGTACCCGCAATGGCATCACCTCCATTAGCATTAATGGAATATGTAATTTCTACCGTTTCATCTACCTCAGAATCGGCGTCTTCATAAATTGTAACAGTAATGGTCTGATCATCAGATTGCCCTGCAGGAAAGGTAACGCTAGCAGGACTGATCGAATAATCATTACCACCCGACATTGTTCCTGATGTTTGGAAAGAAACAACAGCGTCTGCTGAAGGAGCCAAACCGATACTTAGAGAAATAACAATATCGTTGCTTCCTGCAGTGTTGCAATTACTAGTACCTTCCGGAAGGTTGGTACTGCTATTTGAAAATGAAATCTCAGGAGTTGGAGCTTCGCAAACATCAACGTTGCCACTAACGCCAGTAAGGCCAGAAGCGGTGTAATTTTCCATCACTGTGGATTGGCCTGCAGAAAACATATACATACAAGCATCGTTGGTGTAGTCCATGTAGTTCATGTGCATATCATTGCTACTGCAAGACTGAGCACCCAATGCAGGACAACCAAAATTAGAAGTTTGTGCATCTGGTGTGTCCGCTATGCCATCATCACTATTGCAGCCTCCTCCCCAGATGTGACCGAGGTTCATGTAGTGACCTAATTCGTGTGTAAGTGTTCGACCAAGATTGTATGGTGCACCTGGAACAACGCCAGTACAACCAGCACCTTCACCAAACGCAGATTCATCAATCGTCACACCATCACCGTCACCATCACCTCCCAGAGGAGAGTAGCCTAGTGCATTAATGTTTCTGACAAAGATATTGATGTAACCTGACCAATCGGCGTTGAAGTCGCCTGTGAATGCATTAATAGTTACTGCTAAGTCACCATTTGATAAGCCATATCCAGCAGGGTGATCTAGTGTTCCTAGACAAAATTCAACGCAAGTTTCACCATTGCTAACGCCTGGGAAAAAAGAGGAGGCATCGTCGTTCCAATTGACAATATCAGCGTTTAATCCCTGATAATCGTCATTTAGAATTTGTACCTGACCTACTGCTAATGCAATGAGGCAAGCTTCGTCAGGGTTGGTAATCCCTTGAAAGTGAACGGCCATTGGTAATTTTACTGGGTTACCACAAAGTTCTCTTGGAACACCAGCTTGGCTAGCTACATATGTTCTAAAACGAGATTGTTTTTCCCTAAAATGTTTTTCATATGCCGGATCATTAGTCATCTTATCTTGATGGATTTGGTCGGCCATACAATGTGTAGTAGGAGTGCTTACATTCTGCGAGATTGCAATGTTATTAAAAGCAAAGAGAAAGGCGATAATGGCCAGTATTGCTTTTGGTTTAGTAAAAAATAGTAGGTTTTTCTTTTTGGTTGATTGGAGGTTGAGGGTTTGTCGGATATGACAAACAGTGTTTGAAAACCTATTTGAGTGCATTCGTTATTGAGTTTTGGTTAATTATTAAAAAACAAAATACGAAAAAAAATAATATTATAACTATTTGTGACTGAGTTAAATGAAATTATGTATAAATAAAGTAGACTCAACTACATGCTTATGTAGTCTGGATAATAGGTGAAATGTCTATTATCTTTACAATGCCCCTTGTTGGCTTAGCTATTAGGCTTGTCTGTCCTTTGAATTTTCTTATCTCTATTCCTTCAAAGCCTCTTAGGAGTATTTAGCAAACAATAGCACTGAGCTCCTTTTATAAGCTTAAGCAAAAAAAAATCCCGAACGCTGATTGCTCAGCCTCGGGAATACCATATTTCATTTAATAAACAACTTTACTATTTAGATTCTACGGTTTCTGGTTCTAGCGTATTGGAATCTTCAAAAGTCCACTCTCCTCTGACCATGCGGGTGACGTAACAGTTGTCAGCTTCCTCGATTAACAAGGTACGTTGTTCTTCAGTGATATCACCTTCAATACTGATAGCTGATTTGACTTTTGTTTTTAGGTTTCCATCTGTATCTCTTCTTACTACTTGGGATAACTCTGCATTCACTTCTCCAATTTCCCAACCTTTTCTTCGCGCTACGTTTCTTACCGTTGCAACTTTGCACATGGAAATTCCTGCCAAGACAAGTTCTACAGGAGAGAATCCGAGATCAGTTCCTTTTGATGAGATAGGTTCATCACCAACGATAGCATGTCTACCATTATTAATGAAAGATTGATAACCGCTTGGGATGTTTTTGATGCTGATTTTAGTTGCCATTGTATTTTGAGTTTATAATTAATAAATATTTGTTGTGATTGATAATACAAAGGTGAGTCAAAAAAGAAGTTTAGGGGTAGGCTAAACTTCCCTAGGTGTTATCAATTTTTCCTCTTCTTTGATTGTATGTACTAAATGTGGGAAGACGAAATTAAGGAACTAGTATGAAAGCTTGCGACACCATTACTAAAGACAAGTTTCCTAGCTATAGATATAATATTTTTACCAGTATGAAGGGCTGAGACTTATTATAGATAGGCTTTCAAATTATGATTTATCATTCGAAAAGTATCAAACAGGAAAAATTGTTAACAAGACGGGAAAATCGGCTAATGGATCGGCTGTCATATCAGCCTATATTTGTAGTATAATTTTTTAGTAACGAAATAATAATATCATGAAAGCGATTAAATCAAATAAGGAATTCAATGATCTTGTACAAAGCGGAAAGCCATTCGTACTTGACTTTTATGCAGATTGGTGTGGGCCTTGTCAGGTTCTATTGCCTGTCGTAGAAAAGCTATCAACTGAGTTTAAAGATCAGGTAGAAATATTGAAAGTGAATATAGATGAGCAGCGTGAACTTGCTGCGAAATTTAAAGTAAAAAGCATCCCATCGATTTTTTTCCTAAAGGAAAATAAAGTGTACGATACAGTCAATGGAGTAGCTTCAGAAAGTGCGCTTCGAAAAAAAGTAGAGGCTTTGATTTAAAGATTTAGATTTTAACAAATAGATTGAATAACTGTCCGTGAAAGGGGAGCTGCATGATGGTAGCTTCCCTTTCTTTTGTAAAAAGGTTATATTGGTATAGTCTTAAATATGGGTAGCGAGCTGTCTGCTACTTTTGTTCGTCCAATAACTGGAAATATTTCTCGCCGATCAATAGAGAAAATTTGGAAGGAGATTAACTCAATTTATTTAGAAGATTCAGACAAATTATATAAAACCAATTCTTCCGTTTTCTATGATATGGTTCCTCATGAGCTGAACAAAACTATTTATGGACAATATGATCTTGTGGTACTTGGTGAACAAGTAAAGATAGAAAGTCGGACTAGTCATTAGTATCTTGATATGCAATTTGTATATTGCATATAAAAGTAAAAAATATGTTAGGATTAATACTAATATACTGGATTGGAAAAACCTTTTATAA
>CAKZUK010000225.1 GCA_937921775.1 uncultured Saprospiraceae bacterium | reverse complement strand
TAGCTGTGTTTGGAAGAAGGAAGCTATTGATTTTGATCCCTTATTTTATTCGGAATGATTTACAGGATTGCTCAACTGAGCTAAGGTTCCGAAAAGACCAAGCCATAACATCCTTGAAACTACCTCTGCAATTTTTAAAATCACCAAACCTTAACAGCCTTTCCATCTTCCACCCACTTACTCCATTTCTTATTATAGGTATGAACCTTGGTAGTTGGTTTTTCGTCTTTGTCAAGAACGGTTTCTCCTTGATTAATCCACTCAAAGATACTACCGTATAAGTTCTGTACGTTTGTAAACCCCATCTTTTGTAATTTCTCTCCAACCTTCTCACTTCTATAACCGATAGAGCAGTACAATACAATGGGCTGATCTTTTGAAATGTTTTCAAGCACGTTCATCTCTAGTTGCCTAAACCCAAAATGCTTGGCACCTTTGATGTGGCTTACATCGTATTCCTCTTTTTTGCGGGCATCGAGTATTAGTACTTCATCTTGCATCGTCTTTAATTCTTCTACCCCAATAACTGGAACAGAAAAACTAATTGTTTTACTAACCTTATTGTCAAATTTTTCATCCACACAATGGGGACGAACGGCAGGTTCCTGAGCGCAAGCTACAAGACCTAATAACAGTAAAGCTGAAGAAAAAAATAATCGAATCATAACCAATGTTTTGCTTATTAAAGAACTGATATCTTTTTAGGTCCACTTCCCACTTGATCCTCAATCACTGTACCATCTTCACAAAGTGGAACCAATTCTTTTTGTATAAACTCTTTTACGGCCACTTTAATTTCATCCGGATATAACAAATGAATATTAGGGCCGGCATCCAGACTAAAAAACACTTGCAAGCCAGTTTTGTTTCTGAAAGTACGTATTTTTTCAATCATCGTAATGGTATTAGGACGCATCAGAATATATGAAGGTTCAGAAGCCATCATAAGTGCATGTAGTGTGAGCGCCTCGTCTTCCGCTATTTTCCCAAAAGTTGCTAGGTCTCCATCTTGTAATGCTACGAGCAAGCTGTCAAATCGATCTTTAGCTTGCTGATAACGTAAGTCTGCGTAAATATTATTTTCCATCAAGCCATGCCCCGCTCGGCTAGATACACTCTTCTCTGCTTTGCTGACAATCATAATATCATCATGGAAGCTATGGAAAACCGCATGGACCTTTTGTTCCCACGGAATCGCAAATAAGTTAGAAGAATTGTTTGCACTTTCGCGTTCTCCCCAAATTCCCATAACAGGATATAGTGACCGACAAGCAGATCCTGATCCTAGGCGTGCCACATAAGATGCTTTTTTATGAAACTCGGCTTCATCTTGCAAAGTCCCAAAAAGGTTTTGTTCAACAGAGCAAAGACATAAAGCAAGAGCTCCCATGGCAGATGCAGATGAAGCAATTCCCGCTGAATGTGGAAATGAATTGGATGACTTTATCGTTAAATCAAGTTGATTCAAAAATGGAAATATATCGAGAATACTTGTGAGAAATTTTTCAACTTTCGTTTGAAAAGCAGGATTATTTTCTCCTTCAAAAAAGAAGTTGAGTTGAATCCCTACCGCGTCTGAAGTTCTGAGCTTGTATTCTAAGCTGGTAGAAGTGCGAGCATTGTCTAAAGTAAAACTGATGGAAGGGTTTCGAGGAAGTTGACGACCATACTTTCCCCAGTACTTTATGATGGCGATGTTGGAAGGACATTGCCAACTGATAGTTCCGCTTTGAGTGTTATTGCTATCTATTATGAGTTCCTGATTTTCGTACTGCTGCATACCGATATTTTGTTTTCGTTGATACGCAAAGTTACATAAAAAACGTGCACTTGGGCTAGGCTAAGTGCACGTTCCTTATCAATTATTAACACGAGTTGAAAATTGCATTGAGCAGCCTAAAGCTGAGCAAAGCCGAAGTGCACGTCGAGTTAATCGTTCTCCTTGGAGTTCAACTCGATTTCATCTACCTCATAAGTAAGGTCGTAATCATCGAGTACTGCATCAAGGATTGGGTCTTCGCCTACTTTGTAACCTTGCTTTAATTTATAGCCATATATTTTGGCAAATTCATTCCAATAGCGAGCAGTAAAGCCACCTTTGAGATCCTTTACTAGGCCATAGAATGGGCGATCAAGTTCTTTCTCGATCATTTTTACTAATATTTTTCCTTGAGTACGAGATAATTTCTTTAACGGATCTTTAAATTCCTTTTTAAGCTCTTTTTGAAGACGGCGGATGTGCTTCTTACGCTTACGCTTACTCATACCATCGGTCACGGCTTCCATTTCTTTAAAGATACGAATGCCTTCTGAGGCATATGGATATACTTTAGCAGCATATCTTCGATATTTCATATATCTACGGTACTCATCTCTGTCATCGAAGCTACGTAAGGAGGAAACAGACATTTCTCCCAGATCGGCTACAATAAAGGTGTCTGTCTCGGTAATAATGGCAGTAACGATCTGCCCGTCAATAGTTAGTTTCTTTGGTTCGTCATCTACTTGCCCAAAGAGGCTAGTAGTGGCGAAAAGCCCACAGAATATTAGAATTGAGATTATTGCTTTCATATTATTTAGTATTATCAAATACATAACCAATTTATGGGAAAATATAGACTAGTGTAGTTATGACTGTGTTAAGTTGAATTAATAAATGATGCTTTTTCTTAACGTTTGAATCATATAACTTAGCTTATCGCAAAACGTTAATTTAGAGTAAAATGTAGCTTAGTTGAAGAATTAGGGGCTGTCATGTTGGTTCTCCATCATCATTTCCTCTATCATGCCTACTACCTCTTCAGACGATTCATTCCTGAAAACGATACTTTTTTTAAGAAGAAAATCAAGGAAAGATTTATCAGAATCAAAGCCTTTAAATAAGCTTGGTACTAATAATGAGATGGGGTCTTCAATTAGTTTTACTTTAATAATTTGGAAGGCATCCTGATAAAGGTTGTACTCAATAATGATAGAAACATCTTCCATTTTAGTAGCGAAGCAACTAATAAATAAAGGTGAGCGTAAAAATTGACTGGAATCATAGCCATAGATTTCCTTATCAAAAAGCGGGTATAGCCATTGCTTATGCTCAATGCCTTTTTCTGAAAGTAATTTGCTTATCTTTTTTAACTGGCTGTAAAGTTGAGAAGAGAGTAATTGGTCAAAATCAATATCATCATAAGATGGCCAGGTCTGGCTATCTTCATCAAAGTATTCAACACCACCAACGCGTAGTTTATAGTCAAATTTTTCATAGCCGGGAACCACGTATCCCGGATAATAGGTTTGGTAGTCATGCTTAATGCCATAATCCATTTCTTCCAACATGGTATAATAACCTAAGCTGAATTTGCTATATGCTGGATCATACATTCCCATGATACTTGCTAGAGTCTCTTCTCCACGATCAAAAAAGCTAACAGCAGCTAAGCGGTCGCCATCATAAATTGCAATTTCATAAGTATCGTAAATATTTAAAGTTGATTCGCCAAACAAAGATGCCTTTAGTGATTTGGAAACATAACCTTCAAATCGCTTCTTATGTATCTTGTAAAGTGTTTCTTTTTCTTTGTCAAAAATAGCCTTTCGGCTAATGACGGTGAACTTTCTACGATTATGAGCAATCAGTTTTCTCTGACTTTTAGAAAACTTGAAACCATTCAGCTGAGTCCTTATCCAAAGTGCAGTGTACAGACTGTTCTTAAACGACAGAAACCGGCAAGTGAATATCATTTGCCCCATTCTAAACCAACCTTTGGCCAGATAATGATCCAGCTCCTCCGGAAAAATTTCTTCCGGATAATTTATTTCTGTAAACATCTAAATTTTCAACCTGTGTTTTTTATTATAAATGGTGAGACCGAAGTCTGAACAACTAGTTCTAATTAGTTAAGCAAAGATATCGTTTAATTCTTCAAATTGCTTAACAATTGAATCGCTTGTTGGTTTTTAGGATTAACGGTTAATACTCTTTTTAGTAAGTCTTTTGCGCTACTCTTATCCTTAAGGTGCAAACGTACCGCTGCTTTGTTTAGTATAGCTTGTTCATAATCAGGGTTTAACTCTAGAGCCTTATCGTAAAGAGCCTCTCCTTTTTTTAGTTGCCCCAATGATACATATACATATCCTAGATTTGACGCAGAAAGTTCCCGATTCGGGTTTTCTGAAAGGACAAACTCAAAAATTTCTTTTGCCTGAGGGAGATAAGCTAATTGAAGATAATTGGCACCCAGTTTTTCCTGAAATTCAAGATTTAATGGCATTAGTCGTATCGCTTGTTTGTAAAAAAGCAGTGATTGTTGAATGTTGTTTTGCTTGTTGTACGCCTCTCCAATTCGATACGCAGTCCAAGCATCTCCAATCAATTGAGGAGTCTTGTCTTTAGATAGCGTAATAATCGGCTGATAATCTCTTCTAGCAAAAAAATAGTGAACCTTTGTTGTGAAAACAAGCTCACTGTTTTCTCGAACCTGACTCAAATAATAAAATGCAGAATCAAGGATGGCATCCGCTTCAACATATTTGTCATGCATGGCTAGATAACCGCGTGCCATATCCAATTTTTCTGGTTTGTCTTTAGTTAGCATCTTTAAACCCAAAAACCGTGCAATTTCTTCCTTCTCTGTATTGCTAATGATGGCTTCCAATTCTTTATTGCGAGGAATACTGATATTGTGATCCGTAATATTAATGTGTGGAATATCCATACTACCAGATGGAGGCATATGGCATTGAACGCAATTGTTGCCAACTTCCTGACGAGTCGCTAGTGACTCAGAGCATAAGGCTAGTTTTTGTTCCTGATGGCAACTCATGCAGGCATTATTAAATTGTTGCTTATCTGCTTTACGTACACTGTGATGTGGATGATGGCAACTAAGACAGCTCATGGTTTCGGATACTGAATAACATTTGCTTAGTCGAAGTCGATCCGCTTGTGATGCCATGATGAAAGACTCATGAGAGTTAGTATATCTTGGTAGAAATACGTTAAAGACTTCTGATAATTTCATGCCCGGTTTGAAGTCAAAAAAAGTTTTATTGGGTTCTAGTACGGCAAGGCCTTGTAGGTGACAACGCTGGCATAGATCCATTTGCAAATCACGTGAAAGGTCTTTTGGATTGACGATGGAGTAGTCAATGTATTTAGAAGTATCTATAATATTGCCAGCTAGTTTTTCTTTGACGTGTACTGCTCCGGGGCCGTGGCAACGTTCGCATTCGATCCCTGTTGGCATCTGTTCGTATTTGTTGAGCGAGCCGGCAGCGGGCGTAGGGTAGTGGTTGTGGCAAGTTAGGCATTCAGTTGTTAGAATTCTGCTAAAGCGCAAATTCTCTTTTTCAAAACCGGGAGCCATATCCCACTTTTGTTCTTGTGTGTAAAAGGTAATTGGTGCTTGGAAAACATAACCATTGATATCAAGGATGTGTGAATTGGTATGATGTCCCGAACCAACAATGTAATCGATTTGTTCTATACGCTTATGAATGGTGTCTTTCCCGTCAAGACGATACTCCATGATGTAAAGCACGCTGTCGCGAAAATAAGGGCTGTAATAAAAGTTAGAATTTTCATCATAAACCACAGCGTGGTCTCCATAACTAGCTTGACTTTTTTCGAGACTTGCTTTGTCGAATGACTGTCCCATCCCCGTATGCTGAAATGTTTCGTGAATATCGCTATGGCAACTTTTGCAGGTCTCCATACCTATGTAGGCCACAGAATCTCGAATACTAACATAGTTATTAACATCAGCAGTAGACTGATTAGGTCCTTTACAGTAAAGTAAAAGACAGGCAGCAAATGTTAGAAAAAGATAGATGTAGATTTTATTATTCGACATGTCAATATAATCAGTTTATTCAAGTCTTGATGTGTTACAAAAGTACTTAAGTAATTCTTCAAAAAATAACAAAGCCATTCCTCTTTTTGAGAAATGGCTTCGCTCTTTAAAAAGCCCTAAACTATAATGTCTGGTATTACGATACAATTTTTTAGATTACTTACTTAGCCTCAGTCAATAAATCAAATCACATTCACTGCGGTCATTTAGATTTGGTTTATTGATTGCCGTTGCTTAGTCTAAATTTTTATTAAGATCGTTTCCGACCAGTATCCTCTAACACTAAAGCAACATTCTTTATCCCTGGAAGGGAGTCCACCCGCATAAATTGCTCAACCGAAATCGTATAATCTCCAATTGCGTCAAAGAAAGCGTCTTTTTGAAGATTGACGCTAAGTTGGCAAAACTCTTTGTTGCATTTGCCATACCACAGCCCAGTTTTATCCGCAAAGTCAATCGGAAGTCGTTCTGATATTTTTTTTCCAGAAGGATACTGAGTATGAACCATCAGGTAAATATTTTGATAGGCATATTCAGTAGAGTGATCTATGTTGAGGTAAATATTGTAAACTTCTTGCGTGTCGCGAATTGGAATGGTGTACCTTAGTTTATTGGCATAAGTCCATGTATTCTGATCCATTGCAGTGCTCCCTTCAAAATAATAATCAGGTTTACAACTACTAATAGAAACTATAATTGAACAAAAAAGGATTGCTTTAAAATAAGAAACTAAAGACATAGGAGATAGTTTGATTCTAGTGTTTGAAAAGTTGGATGTGGGAGATAGAAAAAAAACATTCAATCGTGGATATCTGTTCCTATGAGAAACTGCTCACTTTTAGCGACCTACTACTTCCAACAAATTTTATCTAATAATAACAAATTCAGTTCGTCTATTCTTTTGACGCCCATCGGTATCTTCATTGCTAGCGATCGGAAGCGTTTCTCCAAATCCCTTATAGCTAAGTCTATTACCATTGATTCCATTTGTTAGAAGATAATCGTAGACAGCCTTTGCTCTGTCGTTAGAAAGTACCAAATTGTTTTCATCGGAACCTACATTGTCTGTATGCCCATTGATACGAATTGGTAAGTTGGGATTTTCTTCCAATAGGTTTTTTAAACGATTGAGTTCGTTAATCGATGCATCTTTTAGTGAGGCAGAGCCTGTTTCAAAAAAGACATTTTTCAGAACGATTGGTTTGCCTTCTGCAAGAGGATCCGTACTGCTAGGTGTTGCTCCTTCGCTAACAGCAATAGTAGGAATGGCTTGCAAGCCAATTTTTAGAATAAAAGGTTCGTCTTTACTATTCATTTCAGACAATGCAAAATTCTCTGAATGAAAAACATATAGTTCTTTGGAGACACTTAATGCATAATCTTTTCCCAAAGGCAGACAAACTAAAAATTCGCCATCTGCATCAGTTTTGGAAAAGGCATGTACTTGATTATTGCTAAGGTCGACAAATTCTACTTTGGCTTCAGCGAGTTTCTTTCTAGTTTCTGCGTCGGTCACATTTGCTTTCACATAAGTAACTGCCTGTGGCCGTGCTTCCTCATAAAGTTGGAAGCTATAGAGATCTAAATCGGCTTTTCGAGCTAAATCATCGGTCTTAGTATTTTCTGTTTTGTTTTTATCTCTTGCGAAGAAAGCTGTTTTTCCGTCAAGGCTAATCACCAATGTACTTTCTTCTGCTTCTGTGTTTATGGGGTAACCTAAGTTGGTTGGTTTACCCCAAGTGCCATCTTTTTCTTTTCTGGAATAGAACAAATCGTGTCCGCCCATCCCGGGATGACCATCTGACATGAAGTAAAGTGTTTGGCCATCATGATGAATAAAAGGAGATTGGTCGTATCCTTTTGTGTTGATGACTTCGCCTAAAGATTGTGGTTTTCCCCATACACCTGCTTCATCACAATAACTGACAAGAATGTCTTTGACTCCATAGCCTCCGGCACGGTTACTAGAAAAATAAAGAGCCTTGCCATCCGCAGAAATACTTGGTTGTGATTCCCAAGAGCGTGTATTGATCATGTTGCCCATATTGGCAGGCTTGGTCCATTTACCTTTTTTATTTTCTGAAAAGTACAAGTCACAACTACCATATCCATCTCTTCGATCACAGGCAGTGAAGACTAAAAATTTACCATCTGCCGAAATGCTTTGTGCGCCTTCGTTGAGATCGGTGTTGATGTCATCCATCGGTTCGCCAACTTGCCAAACAGAATCCTTCTTTACACTGATGTAAAAATCTTCTTGTCCACGAATACGTTCCGTGTAAACAAGAATGGATTCATCGGCCGTAACTGATGGTAGGTATGCAGAATTAATCGTGTTGATCTTATCACCTAAATTTTTTGGCTCGTAAGGAACGGGATTACTTTTAGCAGTGAATGAAAACTTACAAGTTTCAATATGCTTTTTTGCCTTAAGCAAAAGCGTCTCATTTTTAGATCCAGATGTTAGAAATTGCTCAAAGTGTTCGATACTTTCTTTGTATTTCTCAAGTTTCATTTCTGTAATTCCCAGAACGTATAGTACCTTTTTCTTGTAAGCAGGGTCGATGCTTATTGCTTTTTCGAAACCAACTTCGGCTTCCATGTAATTATCCATGTCATAATGCATGGCAGCCCACTGGATTTGAGCATCTATAAAATTAGGGGTACTTTTAAGTGCTTTGGAAAATTCGTTTACAGCTTTTTTATTCTCTCCCTTTTTGTTGTACTCCATTCCTTTTTCATAATACTTTTTTGCCTTTCCGCTAATTGTCTTTCGGGTCAGGTAGGTACTACTTTTTGTTTCTTGTGCAACGGCGCATTGTAAGAAGAGAAAAAGGCCAGCTATGATTACGGAAACGAACTTTAATTTTTCCATCTGTAGATAAGTTTATTTGTATTGACTTAGTCGTTAGTCAGATATATAACGTCTTAAAGAGGTATTGCAACATATTTCCGGCCAAATTATTCATTTTTACTTTAGGATTTAGCATTCATAACCATTTCTTGCTGGCGAATGGACTCATTATGAATGACTTGGATGAGTGCTTTTGCAAATATTTCCGATAATCCGGCGTCTATAGAAGAGCTTACTCGGTTATCAAAAAGTTTTGACCAGCGATTCATTTGGAGGATGGTTATGCCGTTTTCCTTCTTATACCGTCCTATTTCTCTAACTACCTCCATGCGCTTGACTAGTAATTCAATCGTATCTCTATCCAGACTGTCAATGTCTACTCGAAGTGCTTCCAGATTAGCCAAAAAATCTGGATTATCTGTAATCGTTTTTCTGCGAATCAAATTGTCGAGTAATTGACCGAGTCCCACAGGCGTAACTTGCTGAAGGGCGTCACTTAATGCTTCATCTGGATTGATGTGCGTTTCGATCATGAGTCCATCAAAGCTGAGGTTAAATGCTTTTTGAGAAACTTGGCCAAGTAATTCGCGCTTACCACAAATGTGGCTAGGGTCGCAAATAATCTCGATGTTGGGGTAGCGGCGTTTAAACTCAATGGGGATTTCCCATAGTGGTTGATTCCGGTAAGGAGCAGATTTCGTAACTGAAAATCCGCGGTGAATCAAAGCAATTTTATTAATCCCTGCATCAAGAAAACGCTCTACAGCTCCAATCCATAACTCGAGATCTGGATTGATAGGGTTTTTGATAAGAACAGGAATATCATGACCTTTTAATGCATTAGCAATCTCTTGTACAGCAAAAGGGTTTACCGTTGTCCGAGCGCCAATCCAACGGCTATCAATTTTATGCTCTAATGCTTCCCTTACATGTTTTGCATTGGCTACTTCGATAGTGACGGGGAGGCCAGTGATAGTACCTGCTTTTTTGATCCAGGGCAAACCAATACTGCCTACTCCTTCAAAGGACCCAGGGCGGGTTCGTGGTTTCCAGATACCGGCTCGTAATACTTTTGCTCCATGTTCTGCTGCTCCTTTGCAGGATTGTAAAACCTGTTCTTCTGTTTCTGCACTGCAAGGTCCAGCAATAATTAGAGGAGTGTTGTCGGAATTAATGTTTAATCCCCAATCTTTTATGTTAATCGTATTCATTTCAAAAGTTAAGCATTTCAAAACCTAAATAAGGGCGCAAAAATAG
>CAKZUK010000224.1 GCA_937921775.1 uncultured Saprospiraceae bacterium | reverse complement strand
ATTCCGAAGAATCAACGAATAGCCTTTACGCTTCATAAATACGAGCACTTAAGTTACCAGGAAGTGGCAGATATAATGCTACTCAGTTTGCCCGCGGTTGAGTCTTTAATGCATCGTGCAAAAACAAACCTTAAGAAAAGATTAACCGTATATTACAAAAATAGAATGATCTGAAGCGAAAGTTTTTTGACAAAAATACATCTAACTAATAAATTGAGTAGTGATGGATAATAAAGAAAAAGATATTCAAAAAGAAATAGAAAATACCATGCAGAGTCTGGATGATATTCCAAGACTAAAAGCAAACCCATGGCTTTTTGCTCGGATAGAAGAGCAGTTGAAAACGACTGAAAAGCCAAGTAATGTCTGGACTTTTTCTCAATTGCTACAACCAGCTATTGTTTGCGGCCTCCTTCTTTTAAATGTCTTTACTGCTTATACTGTTTTTAGCAATAGCTCAATCAATGAAGATAAAAATATAGACGGCATAGAAAACGAATATGCTTACATGACTGATCAATCTCTCGAATACTATATCACAGAATAATATGAATTACTTTAAAGAAAATCGTTGGATTCCCTGGTTGGTTGCCATTTTGGTGGTTCTAAATATCAGTACACTTGCTATGCTTTGGATGCAAAACAATAGACATCACAGAGGAATGGATCGAATGGAAAGAAGAGATGCTGGTAAGAAGAACCGAATGGTAAAAGCTCTAAATCTAACGGATAGTCAAGCTCAACAATTCAAAGCATTAAAAGAAGCTCATCGCGAGCAAGTAAAAAAAATAAGAGAAAATATTGGAGCGCAAAAGAATTTGAAAATGACAGCGCTTACCAGTAACCCTGCTGACACTGTCACCCTCAATCAACTAGATCAAAAGATCGGTAATTTACACGTCGAGATGGAACAATCACTGAGTCAACATTATAATGACTTGCGCGCCATCTGCAACGATGAACAAAAAGAACTGTTGAAAGAACGTTTTCAAAAGATATTCAAACGAGGGAAACATCCAGAGGGGAGGAGAGGGAGGTAGATGTCAGTGTCAGTGTCAGTGTCAGTGTCAATGTCAATGTCAATGAAATGTCAGTGAGAGTTGCAGTTGCAGTGAAATGTCAGTGGCAGTGGCAGTGACAGTGAAATGTCAGTGAGAGTTGCAGTTGCAGTGAAATGTCAGTGACAGTGACAGTGACAGTGGAAATAAAATATCAGTGGCAGTTGCAATGGAGTATTCAGTTTTTAATTTCAATGTTAAATGGATTTGTGCGAAGCCCTTACATTAGCGGGAAAAACTGTCACTGCAATTACAACTGAAAAAACTGCAACTGTCATTGCAATTGAAATTGCCATTCCCTACCTTTGCCGCCATGAACTGGCAAAAATTATTTTTCTCCATAAGTCTGATCGGCGCAATTTGTTTTCTAGTATTAACCACACTAGCCATGTACCTCTATCCTGGAGGAACCATTCATGCTCCCGAACTCGAATCCTATTCCTTTCTCAATAATTATTTTAGTGACCTCGGCCGTACTCGTACTTTTGACGGTGTTTCAAATATGACCTGCCACCGAATATTTAAAGCAGCGCTTACGATTTCTGGTTCTACCTTAATTTTATTTTTTACAGCACTACCAAGTTTGTTTAAAAAACCAAGTACTAAAACGCTTGCCATTATTGCAGCCGTTCTCGGTATCATTGCAGGCTTCTGTTATATTGGTATAGGCTGGGTTCCTTGGAATGAAAGTTATTGGGGGCATCGCCGTTATGTGCGAATTAGCTTTCTGTCCTTCCTAAGTATGATTGTATTTTATGTTTTGGCCATCTATTCTGAGCGCTCATATCCCAACAAATATGGAAAAGTACTACTCGTATTCTTCATCATCTTACTGATTCAAATTATCATCATGTTCTTTGGGCCCCGAGCCTATCGAAATAGTGAAGCGCTCTTTTTACAGGCTGTTGCCCAAAAGATTGTGGTTTATTCTGAAATTTTGGTGATGGGGTACATGGCGTTTGGGGCGATAAAGCTTAGAGGACAGACTTAGAATGGGGAATAGGATGGCTCTTCTAGCGTAGAAATAACAGCTAAATGCGCCTCACTTTATCCTTAGTTTGTCTTATAATAGGTCGGACACACATCTAAATGATTGATATAACTGAGCCATTAAGCTTGCACATTCGAGCGAAAAATCTAATTCTAATTCTCATTCTAACTCTAATTCCTCGCTCAGGCCCCTAATCCGCAACAAATCACCCTAAATAAGGTAAAACCTATAGGCTCTCAAGCCGACAATTAACATCGAAAAAACGTATATTTGCGCCGTATGGATAAATTTAGAAATTTTTGTGTAATTGCACATATCGACCACGGGAAAAGCACCCTTTCTGACCGCTTACTAGAGTTCACTAAGACGATCTCTGAGCGAAACATGAAAGCGCAGGCTTTAGATAACATGGATATCGAGCGGGAACGTGGTATCACTATTAAGAGTCACGCCATCCAGATGTACTATAAACATACGGATGGGGTTACCTATACCTTCAACTTGATTGATACACCTGGTCACGTTGACTTCTCTTATGAAGTTTCACGATCTATCGCTGCCTGCGAGGGCGCTTTGCTAATTGTAGATGCAACGCAAGGTATTCAGGCGCAAACCATTTCCAACCTATATCTTGCTATTGAACATGACCTTGAGATCATTCCGATTCTCAACAAGATTGATATGGAAAGTGCGATGGTAGATGATGTTTCTGATCAGGTTATTGATTTGATTGGTTGCAATAAAGAAGACATCGTATTGGCATCGGGTAAAACTGGAGAAGGCATTCAAGATATCATGAATGCGATTGTGGATCGTGTCCCAGCTCCTAAGGGTGACCCAAAAGCACCTTTGCAAGCCTTGATTTTTGATTCAGTTTTCAATTCATATCGAGGGGTAGTTGCTTACTTTCGAATTTTGAATGGAACCTTGCGAAAAGGTGATCAGGTACGTTTTGTAAATACTGAAAAGGAATATGCAGCGGATGAAATTGGTATTTTGCAATTGGATCAGGTTCCCAAAAAGGAATTAAGCGCTGGTAATGTAGGTTATATCATTACAGGAATCAAATTATCGAAAGAGATAAAAGTAGGGGATACGCTTACACAAAGAGACCGTCCTTGTGAAGAATCCATTCAAGGTTTTGAAGATGTGAAGCCGATGGTTTTTGCTGGGATCTTCCCAATTGAGAATGAACACTTTGAAGATCTGCGTGATAGTTTAGAAAAGCTACAGCTAAACGATGCTTCTTTGGTTTTTCAACCAGAATCATCTGCAGCCCTTGGTTTTGGTTTCCGTTGTGGCTTCTTAGGCATGTTACATCTTGAAATTATTCAGGAACGCTTATCGCGGGAATATGATCAGGAAGTAATTACTACGATTCCTAACGTGACTTACTTTGCAGAAACTAAAAAGAAAGGCTCAGAAAGGTTTATGGTAAAAACACCAAACGAGCTACCAGATCCATCTATTTTGGATTATGTTGAAGAACCATATATCATTGCTCAAATCATTACGAAACCAGAATTTATTGGTGGTATCATGAAGCTTTGTTTGGAAAAAAGAGGTGAACTCAAAAAGCAAATTTACTTGACAACTTCTCGCGTTGAAATGACTTTTGAGATTCCTTTGGCAGAAATCGTTTTTGACTTTTACGATAAGTTGAAATCAATTTCCCGTGGATATGCTTCTTTCGATTATACACCGTTTGACTATCGGAAGTCAGATTTAGTAAAAGTAGATATCCTACTTAATGGAGATCCCGTAGATGCACTTTCTGCTTTAATCCATAGAGCAAAAGCAGATGCATTCGGTAGAAAAATTTGCGCACGATTGAAAGATCTGCTTCCTCGTCAGCAATTTAAAATTGCGATACAGGCAGCCATAGGTGCAAAAGTTGTAGCTAGAGAAACCATCTCGGCCTTACGTAAAGATGTAACCGCAAAATGTTATGGTGGTGATATCTCTCGTAAGCGTAAGCTACTTGAAAAGCAAAAGAAAGGTAAGAAGAAAATGCGTCAGATCGGAAACGTAGAAGTGCCTCAAAAAGCATTTATCGATGTACTAAAACTCGATTAAGTAATTCACCGAATTAAATGCTTGAGGGTCAAGATGTCAAAACTATTTTTTGTGTCTTACTAAATTACTTTCTAGCACGGACAAATAAATACCCTAAAGGCGTAATGGAACAATATTCCGTTACGCTTTTTTGTTGTACTATCGCTGACTATTTTCTTAAGCGATTTTACGTCAGAGGGCTCACGATAAAGTAGCGGATTGGGCCGGTCAGTCACAAACAGTTTATTAGTCTAAAAGTATCAAAAATTAAAATCATGAAAGTCATTACACTCCTCCTCCTCTCTGTCATTTCATTATCAAGTATAATCGCCCAAGAAAAGAGAACAATCACCGTAAGCGGAGAATCTACCATCCAAATATCTCCCAACGAAATCATACTTCGAATCGACTACAGTGAATATTGGGCAACAGAAAAAAACGAAGTCAAAACAACCATCAAAACGATCGAGAAGCAAATTCTAAAATCTCTAAAAGCAGCAGGCGTAAAAGATCAGAATGTAACATTAGGAGCTGTCAGCTTACTAAGAGACTATGATCGCAACAAACGAGTATACACCAATCGCCGATTATCCAAGCAACTAAATGTTTGTGTCTATAGTTCTTCTGAAATTGAAAAAGTAATTGAAGTTTTAGAAGCAGATAATTTATTTGAAAAAGCAGTCACTCAATTTTTAATAGCCAGTACTCGGCACACCGATAAAGAAAAATTCGAAAAACAAGCAAAGCGGGAAGCAATCCTAGATGCAAAGGAAAAAGCCAATCTGATATTGGCAGCAGTAGGAAAAAAGTCAGGAGAAATCCTAAGCGTAAAAGAATTATCTGGTTCCGGAACCCAAAATAGTGGCAATAGTTTCTATTCCGTTCAATCAGAAAATAATAGCGG
>CAKZUK010000223.1 GCA_937921775.1 uncultured Saprospiraceae bacterium | reverse complement strand
AAGGTGCCAAGATTCACGATGTCTGAGATGACAGGTTGGCCTAAGTTGGATGGAAACCTCATCTTGGTTGGAGAGTTACTTTTGTTGGTAGGTATCTTCAGTATGAATGGGGCGGACGTATTATTACAGCAGTTAGATCCAGCACACTATCCAGATACGGGTACATTGGCTGTGAGTAGTTGGTTAGGACCGGCGCTGTTCGGAGGTTTAGATATTGGAACATTACAAGTCATAGAACGATTTGGTTGGTGGCTTCACTTAGCAGTGGTATTTAGTTTTATCATTTATCTGCCGTTCTCAAAGCATTTGCACATCTTCTTAGCTTTCCCTAATGTGTACTTCTCACGCAATCAGTCAAGAGGTGAGATTGAGAATATGCCAGAGATTATGAACGAAGTGAAGTCCATGATGGGACTTGTAGAAGATACTGGAGCAGAGATGTCGGAAGAGATTCCAGAATTTGGAACTAAAGATATATTTGGCTTAAGCTGGAAGAATATCTTAGAGGCGTATACATGTACTGAGTGTGGAAGATGTAGTTCTGTGTGTCCGGCTAATATGACGGGTAAAAAGTTGAGCCCGAGAAAAGTCATGATGGATATAAGGGATAGAGCCCAAGAAGTAGGTGATAATATAAGAAGTGGAGATGTGCAGTTTATAGCTGCGGATAAGAAAGAAGAGGGTATTAAGCTTTCGCCAAATAATTATGATGACGGGAAGTCATTGTTTGACTTTATATCCAACGAAGAACTTTATGCTTGTACCACTTGCAATGCATGCGTTGAAGCTTGCCCTGTGATGATTAATCCACTTGAGCCTATACTAGCAATGCGTCGATATGATATATTGACTAACTCAGGTGGTCCATCAGATTGGTTACCGATGTTTAATAGCATGGAGAATGGAGGTGCCGTGTGGCAAATGCCAGAAGAAAGAGCAGCATGGACGAAAGAGCTAGAGGGTTAGAACCAGAAGATTAGAAAAAGACAACTAAAGTTGAACGAAAAGCATTCGATTATTAAGTTAAAATATAACAGTTAAAAACTTGAGAGTCAGCTATTTAAGTAAAGGTCCTCACCTTGAAAATACTGGGAAAATAAAAGCAGTAAAACTGATGAAGATTGCCGGTGCCTACTGGCAAGGTGACGAGAACCGTCAACAGATGACACGTTTGTATGGTGTCTCTTTCCCAAAGCAAAAAGAACTCAACCAATACCTAGAGATGTTGGAAGAGGCAAAAAAACGCGACCACCGACAGTTGGGAGCGGAGATGGAATTATTTATGTTCTCTGAAAAAGTAGGAGCAGGACTTCCTATCTGGTTGCCAAAAGGAACGGCATTAAGAACTCGTCTTGAAGACTTCCTTAAAAAGGAACAAATAAAGCGAGGATACCAACCTGTTATCACACCACATATTGCCAAAAAAGAATTGTACGTGACCTCAGGGCATTATGAAAAATATGGAGAAGATAGTTTCCAACCAATACACACTCCACGTGAAGGCGAAGAGTTTTTGCTAAAGCCAATGAACTGTCCACACCACTGTGAAGTTTATGGAAATCGTCCGCACTCTTACAAGGAACTGCCAATTCGAATTGCCGAGTTTGGAACAGTTTATCGATACGAACAAAGTGGTGAGCTACACGGTCTCACAAGAGTACGTGGATTTACGCAAGATGATGCACATATTTTCTGTACACCGGATCAACTGAAGGAGGAATTCTTGAATGTATTGGACTTGACAACACATGTGATCAATAAACTTGGCTTTGATGACTTTACAGCACAAATTTCATTACGTGATCCAGACAACAAAGAAAAGTATATCGGTTCTGACGAAAATTGGGAGAAGGCAGAGAAAGCGATCATTGACGCCACAAAAGAGGTTGGTTTAAAAACAACGACAGAGTTGGGAGAGGCTGCTTTTTACGGGCCTAAGTTGGACTTCATGATTAAAGATGCACTCGGTCGATCCTGGCAGTTGGGTACCATTCAGGTGGACTATAACTTGCCTGAAAGATTTGAGCTGGAATACATCGGAGCAGACAATGCAACACACCGTCCTGTTATGATTCACCGAGCACCATTCGGATCAATGGAGCGATTTATCGGTGTACTCATAGAGCACTGTGCTGGGAAATTTCCATTGTGGTTGACTCCCGACCAATTTGCTATTCTACCAATCAGCGAACGCTTTATTGACTATTGTGAAGAGATAAAGGATGCTTTAGCTGTACACGATATTCAAGGAATAATTGACAATAGAAACGAAAAAATCGGCCGTAAGATTCGTGACACTTGGGCAAAGAAAATTCCTGTGATGCTGATTGTCGGAGACAAGGAGGTAGAAGAGAAAAAAATATCAGTTCGCCTTCAGGGAGAAGACGGAGATAAGGGATCAATGACCCTTGATGAATTCGTTACTTTCTTTAAAGCGATGCTATAATCTTATTAAGAATGTGCATTCTTTGACAAAATCACTAGACTTAGCCACATAATTCGTCAAAGAACCATAATGTTAAAAATAGCCTACTTGGGCATATTTACTACCCCGATTTGCTTCGCAAGTCGGGGTAGTTTTATTTGGCTTCATCAATTCCTCTCATATATAGCTACTGAAACTAAAATATAATTAAAAATTAAATTTGGGCTATTTCTTAATTTGCACCTTATTGTTCTATTGGAAGTAGCTTATTAGTTGTATATTTGAAGGCGAGATCAATGGTATCCAAGTTATCCTTATCTAAATTTTCTACTGAAGCAATACTTAAATTGTAAATCAGCCTTGGAAAGCTTTATAGTAAAAAAAATAATCGCTCTTTCTTTACTTACTCTAGAGCCCTATTGACCCACACCTCGCTATCCATTGATTTTGCATCCTGTGAAATATACAACCATTAACACATATTCACTTTGTGGATATGAAAGCATTTGCCAAAACTTACTACCCTATCATGAAAAAGTTTACAACACTTTTATTTTGCGTGATTCCTTTGCTCTGTTTTTCCCAAATCAATGATTTGCCATTAAACCAATCAACAGATGAAAATCAGTTTTCAACTACAGATTTTGGAGCCCCAGGCACATTAGAATATGGAACAGTAAAAGATGAACTCATCGGATTAAGCGCTAGAGATCTTCTCGATCTTGGATACATTACTGATTCGAATCTTTCTTCTGATGCTCCTCTTGGTTATACCAACTCTGTTGTTGATCGCGAAGAATGTACAGACGCATACATCCCCCGAGATGCAACCTATACAGCTGTTCCCAGAAATGATGATGGGTCTTTGTTTATCGGTGATATCGGTTTTGAATTTAGCTTTTGTGGAGAAACATACTCTGATTTGTATATCAACACCAACGGTAACTTGTCATTTGGTGCTTCTGTTTCACAGTTTAGCCCTGATGGCTTTCCATATCCTACACCTATGATCGCCCCATTTTGGGCAGACGTTGATACCCGTAATACCGCTTGTGGTGATGCAGCTTATAAACTGTTCACAAATTATATGATCGTTACTTGGGAAAACGTAGGCTGGTTTAGCCAAAATTGTAGCCCAGTCAATACTTTTCAGGTAATTATATCTGATGGAAATGCACCGATTATTGGAGTTGGAAACAATATTCAATTTAGATATGGTGACATGGCATGGACAACCGGTACCGCTTCCGGAGGTGGTCCATTTGGAGGAACTCCAGCTACCGTTGGTTTTAATAGTGGTGACAACGTCAACTTTGAACAAATAGGTCGCTTCAATGTAGATAGCGATGATTATGATGGTCCTTTCGGGACAAATGACGGAGTTCACTGGCTAGATAATAAATGCTTCGCTTTCAGTAGCGGAGTAAATTCATGGGATTTAGAATGTGTAGATATTACAAAGGATCTTGACGCAGACTGTATGGCAACTCTTACTCCTGAAGAAGTGGGATCAGCAACCGTCACTGGTTGTGCAGATGTTGATATTGATATAGATATTAGCTCCTTTGGCTGTTTAGATGTTGGAGAAAATATAATTACGGTAACCGCTGATGACGGCTCTACTTCTATAAGTTGTACTTCTATAGTTACCATCACTGCTAATAATTGTGGGGTGATTACTATTAACCCAGTAGGCCCATTTTGTGCTGGTGATCCTTCTGTTCCTCTAACTGGATCGCCTGCTGGTGGAACCTGGAGCGGGGCTGTTGACGCAGGCGGAAACTTTAACCCTGCAGCTGCAGGACCTGGAATCCATACCGTTGTTTATACCAATAGTATTGCCTGTCCTACCACCACCAGTATTGATATTGAAGTGACTGACGGACCTAGTGTAGAGATTACACCAGACCCTGCAGCATTTTGTGAGGATCTTGGTTTTGTTGATTTATCCACAGAGCTCACTGGAGGAGTAGCTCCTTATATATATAGTTGGCAAACTCCTTCAGGGACTTCAAGTGATGAATTTATTACTGCTACTGAAGCTGGAGCTTATTCGCTAACGGTGACTGATGCTAGTGATTGTACGAGCGAAGCACTTGTTTTTGTAACGATGAATCCTTCTCCTGTACCAACAATACTCGATCCAGGAGAGATTTGTATTGAAGAATCTTTTGTTACACTATCGGCATTACCTCTAGGTGGAACCTGGTCAGGTGCATCAAATTCATATGGAGAAGTATTTCCCCAAAATTTGGGTCCCGGTAGTCATACCGTTTACTACATCTATACGGATGGCAATGGTTGTATAGGTGAAGATGTATTTGACATAACAATTATTGATAGTCCACTCGCCATTGCTTTTAACCTAGGGCCATATTGCGAAGGAAACCCTATCGAACTTTTCGGAGATACTGACGCAACAGGAAGCGTTGTTACATTTAATTGGACTGGTCCTGGTGGTTATTTCTCTAACGACCAAAATCCAACGGATGCAACGGAAGCAGGTACATACGTACTAGAAGTAGTTTCTGATGGTTGTTTCTCTTTGCCAGAAATTACAGAAGTAGTTCTTGTTCCATCTCCGATCCTTGATGTAGACAATGGAGGCCCTTATTGTCTTGGAGAGCTCATTGAGCTTTTCGCAAATACTGGAAATGATGGTATTGTCATCGAGTACGAATGGAATGGCCCTGGTGGTTATTATTCAACAGAACAAAACCCTATTGATGCAACTGAAGATGGTGTTTATACTGCGACAGTAACCATTGATGGTTGCGCATCTGGAATAGAAACGACAATTGTTGACCTAACAGCAGCTCCTTTAGCAATTCCATCCAATGGTGGTCCTTATTGCCTAGGTGAGCCAATCGAATTATATGGGAATGGAGGAGCAGGAACGGTTGCTTATTATTGGACTGGCCCTGGGGCTTATACTTCAAATGAGCAAAACCCAAACGATGCTACTGAACAAGGCGTTTACATTTTAACAGTAAGCGTAGATGGCTGTGATTCACAACCAGAGAACACAACTGTAGTACTTAATCAAATACAAGCCCCTGTGATTACTGGTGACGATGCAATTTGTACTGGATTCGCCTCTTTTTTAGATGCAGGACCTGGTTATTTTGGATATGATTGGTCAACTGGTGATGTAACGCAAGTTGCGAATGCCACTGCAGCAGGAACTTACTACGTCACCGTTACGGACGCTATTGGATGTACCAGTGAAGCTAGTTTCATTGTTACAGAATACCCTGAGCCAGTACCTACAATATTAGGTTCGAATACTTTCTGCGCAGGGAGTAGTTCTTTATTAGACGCAGGAGACTTCGCATCTTATATTTGGTCAAATAATGAATCAACTCAGATGATTACAGTCGTTGATCCAGGAAGCTACTCCGTTACAGTAACCGACCTTAATGGCTGTACCGGGATGGATGTGTTAGAAGTTACTGAAAGCGCATCACTGAACCCAACTATCTCAGGAGACCTCGGGTTTTGTCAGGACGATTTTACGGTACTTGACGCTGGCGGAGGATTTTTAACCTATGTTTGGACTGGAGGATCTACTGATCCTACATTACTTGTAAACTTACCTGGTGTTTACGGAGTAACTGTTTCAGATGCAAGTGGTTGTACTGGAGAGATATCAGTAACAATAGAACAAAACGATTTGCCAACGGTAAGTATTATCGGAGACGATAGTTTCTGCGAAGGGGAATTTTCTATTTTGGATGCTGGAGGCTCGTTTAGTACTTACGCTTGGTCAGATGGTTCATCCGGACAGACGCTAACTGTTTCTACTGATGGAACTTATATAGTTACGGTTACAGACGCTAGTGGGTGTACCAACGAAACATCAATAGATATTACAACAAGCCTTTTGCCTATACCAGAAATTACTGGTCCTGAAGATTTCTGCACAGGATCATCAGTGTCTCTTGATGCAGGCGGGCCTTATACAACTTATATTTGGTCAGATGGAAGTACAACACAATCCATAGATGTTGGTGCAGGTAATACTTATTCTGTAACTGTTACCAACGCAGGTGGCTGTACTGGAGAAGTGGCTTTTGTCCTTACGGAAAATCCAGATTTAAGTCCAGCGATTACAGGTACTCTCGAACTTTGTGAAGGTGACAATACGACTTTAGATGTTGGTACTTATGATACTTATATATGGAGTGATGGAACTACTGGACAGACAATAGAGGTTGATGCGACTGGTTCTTACAGTGTAACTGTTACAGACGCTAACGGTTGTACTGGCGAAACATCAGTTGCAGTTGCAGTGAATACAATCCCAGTAGTAATGATCAGTGGTGATGATGCATTTTGTGAAGGAGCTAATTCGCTGTTAGACGCAGGAGGTCCTTTCGTAGATTATGTCTGGTCGGAAGGTTCTTCTGGGCAGACCATTACAGTTACAACAACAGGTACCTACAGTGTTGTCGTCACTGATGTCAATGGATGTACTAACGAGACCTCAATAAATGTTTCTGTAGATCCATTGCCAGTACCAGAAATTACAGGCCCTGAAGAATTTTGCACAGGATCATCAGTAGCGCTTGATGCAGGTGGACCTTTTGAGATTTATGCTTGGTCCGATGGTAGTAGTACTCAAACAATTGATGCAGACGAAGGAACAACATATTCTGTAACCGTTACCAATGCAGAGGGATGTACAGGAGAAACACAATTTATACTAATAGAAAATCCAGATTTAACACCAGCAATTGCAGGGACACTTGCATTCTGTATTGGTGATAACACAGTCCTAGATGCAGGTGATTTTGACACCTATATTTGGAATGATGGAACAACTGGGCAAACCATAGAGGTTGATGGAGCGGGCTCCTACAGTGTCACTGTGACAGATGATAATGGATGTACGGGTGAGACCTCCGTAGCGGTTATGGTAAATGATCTACCAACGGTAAGTGTTGATGGCGACGAGACCTTCTGTGATGGCACAGATGTAACGCTCGACGCAGGAGGTCCTTTTATAGATTATCTATGGTCGGAAGGTTCTTCTGGTCAAACAATTGATATATCAGCGACAGGAACTTACAGTGTAACAGTTACAGATACTAATGGATGTACCAATGAAGCAGCACTAAACGTTGTTGCAAATTCAAACCCCGAACCTGTCATAGCGGGGTCCACGACTTTTTGTGCAGGAAGCTCGGCGATATTAGATGTCGGTGACTATGTAGATTATATTTGGTCTGAAGGATCAAGCTCTCAAACTATATCTGTTGATGAAGGAAATACGTACAGTGTTACTGTGACAGATGTAAACGGTTGTACCGGAGAGACGCAAACTACGATTACTGAAAGTACTTCATTGAATCCAGTCATCTCAGGAGATGTTGATTTTTGTAGTGGCGGAAATACTTTGCTGGATGCAGGCGCCGGTTTTGATACTTATATCTGGTCAGACGGATCAGAAGGCCAAACACTTGAAGTTGATGCTGATGGAGATTTTAGTGTTACGGTAACCGATGCTTCAGGATGTACTGGTGAAACGACAGTGGCCATTACTATAAATGATTTACCAACTATAGATGTAAGCGGCAATCAACCATTCTGCACAGATGGCAATATTACCTTAGATGCAGGCGCCGGTTTTGAATCATATATATGGTCTGACCTTTCACTTAACCAAAGTATTGAAGTTTCAGTAGGTGGTACCTATACCGTAACGGTTACAGATGCGAATGGCTGTACTAATGAAATGTCTGTAGACGTTCTTGAAAATGACAACCCTACTCCCGTGATAATTGGAGCAACTAGTTTCTGTAGCGGAGAGGAAGTAGCATTAGATGCTGGAAATTTCGAGACTTATATTTGGTCTGATGGTAGTATCTCTTCAACAATTATGGTTGACGCAGGAGGTACTTATACTGTCACTGTTACAAACTCAAATGGTTGCACCGGTGAGACACAATTGACCGTTGATGAAAACCAATCTTTAGAACCAGAAATAGCAGGACCGCTTGCATACTGTGCAGGAGAAAGTGTTACATTATCTGCACCTGCTGGATTTGATTATATCTGGTCTACAGGCGATGCAACTCAAACAATCACCGTTAGTACGCCAGGTGATTATGAAGTGCAAGTTACAGATGCGAACGGATGCTCCGGAGTAGACGTAGTTTCTGTAGAAGAAAATGATCTTCCAGATCCACAGATTGCAGGCTCTACTTCATTCTGTATTGGAACAACTACAACACTAGACGCAGGAGCAGGATACGATAGCTATGTTTGGTCTGATGGCTCATTAAATCAAACCTTAGAAGTTTCAGAGGCGGGAACTTACTCTGTAGTTGTTACTACCGAAAGTGGCTGTGTCGGAGAGACTGATATAACAGTAATTTTAAGTTCATCGCTGAGTCCGGTGATTGTTGGTAGCCTTGAAATATGTGAAGGTGAAAATTCAATATTGGATGCTGGAACTGGTTTTGATTCATATATCTGGTCCACTGGAGCAACAACACAAACGATTGATGCCATCGCCGCGGGAATGTATTCGGTGACGGTTTCAGACGTAAGTGGTTGCACAGGTGACAATCTTGCCAACCTAATTGTGAACCCAAATCCAAGTACAATAATTGCTGGAATAACAAGCTTCTGCGAAGGTGATACACCAACACTGGATGCTGGTCCTGGATTTGATACTTATTTATGGTCTGATGGTTCAACGACTCAAGCTATTTTAGCTACAGCTTCCAATACCTATACTGTGACGGTTACCAGTACTGGTAACTGTTCTGCGGAAGCAAGTATAGATGTAGTTCAAAATCCAAATCCTCAAGTAGAGATTGTTGGTCCGAACTCTTTCTGTTCGGGGAATACAGCAACATTAGCTGTTAACGAAGTTTACGAAAGTTATCTCTGGACTACGGGAGAGACAAGTCCAAGCATAGAATTGACAACTGCAGCAACGGTAGGAGTCATTGTAACAGATGCAAATGGATGTACTTCCGAATCATTGATCGACGTTATTGAAAATTCGTCCTTAAGTCCTGTAATCAATGGCGTGGCTGAATTCTGCGAAGGCGAGAGCACAATTCTTGATGCCGGTTCAGGATATGAAACATATGAATGGACAACAGGTGAAACAACACAAACAATTTCGGTTACAACCGACGGAGACTTTGGGCTCATCGTCAGTGATGCAGATGGTTGTAGTGGGACTACAGAAATTGCGGTAAGTATTGTGAATAATCCAACGCCGATGATTGCAGGTTCCACCACTTTTTGTACAGGTAGTTCAACAACCTTAGATGTTGGTGCTTATGATACTTATATTTGGTCAGATGGATCAACTACTTCAACGATTACGACCAACGTGCCGGGTGAATACTTAGTCACGGTTACGAATGCGATTGGTTGTACGGGTGAAACTTCTGTGATGATTGAAGAAAGCTCATCGCTTAATCCAGTCATCTCTGGACCAACCGATTTTTGTGAAGGTGAAAGTGTAACCCTAGATGCCGGCGCAGGCTTTGATACTTATGTGTGGTCAACTGGTTCTACAGAACAGACCATTACATTAATGGCAGGAACAACAGTTGGAGTGACCGTTACAGATCTAAGTGGTTGTATGGGAGAGACGGCTGTTACTGTTATTGAAAATAGTTCATTGAATCCAGTTATTGCTGGAGTACTTAGTTTCTGTGGTGCAGAAAATTCAATATTAGACGCAGGGATTGGTTACGAAATATATGAATGGTCAAATGGTGCAAATACACAAACAATAGAAGTTACTGAAACGGGCCTCTATGAAGTCTTAGTAACAGATGCGAATGCTTGTACAGGTATTACGAATGTTTCAGTTGTTGCGAATCCTGATCCGGAACCTATAATTGGAGGTTCTACGACTTTCTGTATTGGCAATTCCACGATATTAGATGCGGGTGTTTTTGACAGCTACCTCTGGTCCGATGGATCAACAGAGCAAAGTATCACAACAGGTATCCCTGGAGATTATATGGTAACCGTTACTACAGCTGCAGGTTGTACTGGAGAGGCTTTTGTAACGATTGAAGAAAACACAGCGCTAAGCCCTGTTGTGCTCGGAGCCCTCGTTTTTTGTGAAGGTGATAATACGATTTTGGATGCAGGTAATGGATTTGATACATATCTATGGTCAGATGGCTCTGTCGGCCAAACGCTTGAAGTTACCTTGCCTGGAGATTATAGTGTAACTGTTACCGACCTCAGTGGCTGTTCTGGTGAAACGGTTGTTGCTGTTGAAGTGAATGAGGAAGTAAATGTCGGTTCAGCAAATCCACCTTCCAATTTCTGTCAGAATGAATTTGGGAATGTATTGTTGTTAGATCTGCTTATAGATGAAGATGCTGGAGGTAGTTGGACGGAAACATCAGCGATTCCATCACAAGGAACAGCTTTTGATCCAACTACAGGAACATTTGCTACGCAAAGTCAAATACCAGGAACCTACACTTTCCAATATTTATTAAGTGGTGGTTCGATTTGCCCAGATGAATTTATAGAAGTATCAGTTATTATTAATGATTTGCCACTTGCAGTTGCTGGGATAGGAGTCGAATTGGATTGTATCAATCCTATACTTGGTTTAAACGCAACGGGCTCATCTGTTGGATTTGGTTTTGAAATTACATGGAACGGTCCAGGTGTTGTAATTGATGGTAACGAAAATACACTGACTCCGAACATTGAAAACCCTGGTGTTTATGAATTGATGGTTACGAATGTCTTGACAGGATGCTCATCTATAGATATGGTAGAAGTGACTGAAAGTACAGATGTGCCAGTCGCGCTTGCTGGAGAAGACCAACAGGTGACTTGTAATACTTCGTCAACAATTTTGCAACCAGCAGGTACTTACGGACCGGATTATCAAATTACATGGTCAGGCCCAGGCATCACTGCTGCGAATATGAATGAGCTTAACCCTGAGGTAAATGAACCAGGTATTTATACAATGACCGTTATCTACCTTCCGAATGGCTGTATTTCCTCGCCAGATGAAGTAGAGGTTTTAAATAATACAACTGACCCGACGATACTTACTGATATACCATTGAGTAGTTTGGATTGTAATATACTTTCGATTGATCTGATCGGAAGTTCTCCAAATCCTAATGTTAGTTTTGTATGGACGGATGCGAATGGAATGGTGATAGGGACGACTCCGGTGGTAACAGGAGTTGATCAGGAAGGAACGTATTATTTGACGGTAACGGACAATCTAACGGGCTGTGATGCTGTAGAGGAAGTTGTCATTGTCAATAATGTAAGTTACCCATCTGCAGACGCAGGCGCAGCTCAGTTACTCGATTGTAATGTTACTGTTGTAAGTTTGGATGGAAGTGACTCGCAGGCAGGTTCTGATATTGTTTATACTTGGAGTGGACCTGGAATTGTAGGAACAAATATAGGAGCAACAATAAACGCAGATTTGCCAGGTGTTTACACTATTACTGCGGAGAATACTAGTAATGGTTGTTCAACGGATGCAATGGTAATAGTGGATCAGGATATTGTAAATCCCAACGTTTTAATTGAAGCACCTGAAGACTTAGATTGTACTATTTTGGAAGTGACTTTGGATGGATCCAATTCATCAAGTGGCGCCAATTATTCTTATCAATGGGAAGATGCTGATGGTAATTCTTTAGGAAGTTTTGCGAATATAGATGTTTCAAATGCTGGAGACTATTATTTGTTCATAGAGAATAGCACTAATGGCTGCACTGGCTCTGCTTCGATAGAAGTGATTCAAGATCAAAATGTACCACAAGCAGCTTCAATTGATGTGATTATGCCAGATTGTTTTGGAGAAAGCACAGGTGTCATTAATGTTCAGGAGATAGAAGGAGGAACAGCTCCATATGTTTATTCCATCAATGGTTCTGATTATTCAGGAAGTAGCTTCTATCCGGAGCTTCCGGCTGGGGTTTATGAGTTGGCTCTTGAAGATGCGAATGGTTGTGAATGGAGTACAACTATCGAAGTTAATGAGCCAGCTGCCTTGACATTGGATTTAGGTCTTGACCTAGAATTAGTTTGGGGCGATAGTAGTTCTATTACTGCAGGGATAAATATCCCAAACAATCAGATAGATACCATTATATGGACACCGGTAGATCAGTTGATTTGTACAGATGACAATTGTTTGGAGGTGGGCGTATTACCATCTTATTCATTTGCAGTAAGTGCAACCGTGATTGATACGAATGGTTGTAAGGTACGAGATGATTTGATTGTGAATCTCGAAAAAGAACGCAAAGTATTTATTCCAAATGCTTTTTCGCCAAACGGAGATGAGAACAACGATATCTTCATGGTATATGCGCATGATCCAACAGTGAAAGGAATTAACTTTATGCGTGTGTTCAATCGTTGGGGAGAGATTGTTTTTGATTTGAGTAATCTAGAACCGAATGAAGCAGCTGATGGTTGGGATGGTACTTTCCATGGAGAGGAATTGAATCCAGCTGTTTTTGTTTATATCGTGGAGGTAGAATTTATCGATGGCCACATTGAAATGTATAAAGGAGATGTTACTTTAATGAAATAGAATGATTAATTGTCGAACTACGACAATTGTAATAATGCCTTGCTGTGTTTTAAAACATGGCAAGGCATTTTTTATTAAATTGGGGAGGAAATAATGTAATTCATAATGAAGAAAATCTATATAGTATTAATTTTTTTGATCACTCAAGTAGTTATACTTGGAGCACAGGACTTTAATGTAGGTCCTAATCCGGCATTAGTTGAAGGAGTTGCAAACGGCTTGCCTTTGATTGCTTATGCTGAGATAGTGAACGATACCTATGAATCTCAGACAGTTGTTTGGAAGCGAACGTTAGAAGATTTACCGGAAGGCTGGACCTCTAATGTTTGTACGAGCCAAGGCTGTGCGCTGGCGGATGTGAACGAGGGAACGTTTTCGATGATTCCTTTGGAAGGACTAAATGTAGATATTCAGTTTAACACAGAATGGATCGCTGGTGGGGCTGTGGTAGAGTTGGAGCTTTATTTTGAAAGTAAACCTGATAGTATCATTACCGTTGTCTATCATGGAGATGCCTTAGCTAGCGGGATATTGGAGGAACAAGAATTAAAATTTGAGATTTATCCAAATCCTGTTGAAAACTTTTTTGAATTAAAAGGGGCAGAAAACGTGCATCAAATTAAAGTTATTCATATATTAGGGAATCATTCACTGGTAGTGGATAGTCCATTTGAAAAAATCTATGTGGATGACCTTCCTTCTGGAATTTATCAAGTTGCATTTTATAATGAAGAAGGAGTATTGTTGAAAACGAAACCTTTGATTGTCTTTTAACTTTTGGACTTAGAGATTTGGAGTGATTTTTGTTTGAAATTATACAAATCATTAGCTAGTATGTGGCTTATGTTAAATATTCTTTAAAGATCGAAGCATAAGTTTGATTAAATAAGAATATTAACTTACTTTGTAAGAACACCTTAAAAATTTAGAAAAATTCTATGAAAAAAATCTTACTATTCACTTTTTTATGTTTCGCCCTCCTGCACACTTCGGGATTGGCCCAGCATGTGAGTGGTACAGATTCATCTAGAGCGCTTGCCTTACTGGATACTAATAATCCGAATCTTCAAAAGGTAAAAATTAAAGTTTATCCTAATCCTGCTTCAGATTATATTAAGTTGAATATTGTCAGTAATGTCAATAAAATCAAGATCTTGAATATGGTTGGCAAAACAATTAAGCGTTTTGAGGTAACTCTAAAAGGTGAGAAATATAATATTTCTGATATGCCTAAGGGTTTATACCTAGTGCAACTATTAGACAATGATGATAAAGTTATTAGTACTAAGCGTTTGAATAAGCGCTGATAAAATCCACTCTCTGGATAAAAACCCGTTCTGGCTAATGCTCGAACGGGTTTTTTATTTGCCACTTTCCTACTATACAAGATTCACTTTGAAAACAAATATCTGATTTTTTAGATATGTGGTATAGTATTTGGATTTCTAACATGAGCTTAGCTCTACTATTTATAGCCTAAGAAGGATATTCCTTACTTCAATAAGGAAGGCTGCCTATTCGACAGAAGAAAACAACTATGATCGAAGTAAAAAGTATCACTAAACAGTCACTCATTGACTTTGAAGACTCGCTCTTCATGTTGGTGGAGTCAGTCGATAAGTTCGATGCTGGCAAGGTGCTGTATGTTGATGCTATTGTAGTAAATAGTTCCGATCCTACAGATTACAACCGAATATTTAAAGCCGTACGAACACACTACGATCCAGATGTGTATCTCACCCCTATTTTTGCTGTAGCTTACAAGGCATTGCCCTATTTGCAAGAACATGCTTGTGACGGGATCACAGATCTAGCAAAGTATGAACAGATCGCGAAACGAGTAAGAGAGATCAAGGTAAATGTAGAGCAATTGTATTTGCAACAACAATACACCAGCTCAGAGGAAGGGTACTTGTATAAATTATTACAGTTTTTATTTACCAGAGATACTCCTTTTACACCAATTCCAAATCGCTTTTCAAGAGTCAATTATTATTTTCCATTACTAACTGATTTGTTAGATGATTCAGAGGATCATAATGCAATGGATATATTGGCCGCAGGAATAAAAAAAGGATACCTCACTGAAGGTAAAATGTTTGATAAGGTTCATCTCTGTGAAAGCTGTGGAAGTGCTCATCACAATTTGAGAGAAACCTGTAAAAGTTGTGGTTCTGTTGATTTGGAAATTCGTGATTTAGTACATCACTTTAAGTGCGCTTATGTAGGACCGGAAACAGATTTCATTCAAGAGCACTCTGATGATTTGATGTGCCCTAAATGCCATAAAATTCTGAGACATATTGGTAACGACTATGACAAGCCATCACACATCTATGTTTGTAATACCTGTGATGACCCTTTTCAGGATCCTGGGTTTACGTACCACTGTGTAGACTGTAGAGATTCAAAAGAGATTCATCATTTGCAAGAGCATCGAATCAAGAGTATGTATCTCACGACCAAAGGGAAGTATTTGGTTCTAAATGGTCTACCTAAAAAAATTGAAAGGAAATCAGGACTGGCCACAGATGTTTTGGGGATTTATGATTTAGATATTTTTCAAAGCTTATTAAAGCAAGAGCAATCGCGTTGTTCAGTCACTGGAGGGACGAGTGTTTTAGGTGAAGCGCACATCACTGACACTGGAATGAATGTTCTCAGTAGAAGAGAAATGCAAATACTGCAAGGGGAATTGAGTGTGACTTTAAAAACCTACATCAATGAGTTTGAGATGGTGACTTCAGTGAATCCATATTGTTATTATTTCTTATTGATTAATCCAGATGAAGAACGAAAAGAAAATATAAAAGATGTGATCGAATTCAATCTCCAAAATCTAATCAAAAGTAATGTGAATAAAAGTGAGGTGGTAGTAGAAGTAGATATGAAACCACTAAATGAAATTGGAGACGATTTTGAATTCTAAAAACCGACTAGCGAATAATTTCAATGTTTGACATTTACGAATTTATACATTATTGGAGGGAAGCTGGGATGTGGAAAATCATCCGTGTCTTCTGGTATTTCATGTTGTTTGAATTGCTTCGTTATGTCTTGCTGGAGTTTGTAGTATTAGCAGATTTTGCGATTCGCAGCAGGCGAATGAAATACAAACGCGAGTTAGCTCGTCAGGCCATGTGGAGGGAAATGCCAATGATATCAGTTGTGGCGCCAGGGAAGAACGAAGGAGGAAATATTTTTAAACTCGTAAAGTCGCTCAACGAACAGACATACACTAATATGGAAATCCTCATCGTAGATGACGGATCAGATGATGACACACCAATAATCGGTCGCAACCTCGAAAAAAATGGTCTGATCGATAAATTCATAAGAAACGATATGAGGGGAGGGAAAGCCTCGGCGGCTAACCTCGCCTGGCGATATGCGACCGGCGATTTTTTACTACACCTTGATGCCGACAGTTCTTTTGATCGCGATGCTATTGAACAAATCATCATACCTTTTTATATGGATGATACAATTGGTGGTGTTGGTGGAAATGTAAAAGTGCGAAATCATGAGGAGAGTCTCTGCGCTACCTTACAAGCTATCGAATATCAAAAAACAATTTCTGTTGGTCGTATTGTAACTTCCTGGTTGGGTATTTACCGAATAATCTCGGGAGCATTTGGAGCCTTTAGGATGGATGCGCTGCAGCAAGTTGGTGGTTGGGATATTGGTCCAGGTCTTGATGGTGATATTACCGTTAAGTTGCGAAAGTCGGGATATAAAATCGTTTTCGAGCATCGTGCTGTTTGTTTGACCGCAGCTCCAGTTAAATTTATTAAACTTTGGAAACAACGCCTTCGCTGGTCTAGATCACTAGTGCGTTTTCGTTTGCGGAAGCATATTGATGTCTTCACTCCCCATAAAGGGTTTCGATGGTCCAATTTTATCGGTTTCTCTGAAAATGTAGTTTACAATTTCTTACTCGATATCAAATGGATGATTTATATCGTGGATATGATTTTTAACTATTCAGCCTGGCTCTATCTTATTTTACCTTTCAACATCATTATGTATACCTTGGCTGGTTATCTCCAGCAAATAGCCATCTCTATCTTTTCCGAACGACGAAGTGAGGAATGGAAATTCTTTTTGTATGTACCTCTGATGGTGCCATATGTTGCTTATTTTCTTCGCTTTTGCAATACTTTGGCCTATATAAAGGAGATTTTCTTCAAAGCATCCTATCGTGATCCATGGAACCCACAAAAGTCATCTTATCAGGCTTTGGAGCATGGCTATTAGTCCCCTTTATTCACTTATCACCCATATTTAAAAGGAATCACTCAAAAGCTGTAAATTCTTCGGAAAAAAAGACTTCTATCAGCTTTAATTTAAAGGATAATATGGCTACCTTTGCAGTCGATTTAAAAATTCCTTTAAATGAGCGCAATATTGAGACTTAATTATAAGATTTTTCTGTTGTTTTTTGCTGGATTGATGATTACGTCATCTTTATTCGCAGATTCTTCAGATAAAGCAGATGCAGATGGACATTCAGGTTACGACCCGGCTGCTCCAGCATTCCACCATATTTCTGACGCAAATGTGTATAGTATAGGCCCTTGGCAGATACCATTGCCTTGTATATTATATGTACCTGGTGAGAAATTACACATGTTTATGTCAAGCAAATTTCATATCACCATGCCTCATGGTGATGGTATGGTTGCCATTGATCGCTTTGTTTTGGTAGGTGGTAGAGTAAAGCGTATACAGGATTCAAGCTTTCCAATGGGAGAAGTTGAACTGGCAACAAGCCACGATGAGCTTCACCATATGTGGACTTCTATGGAGGTTAATGAAAATGGTACTGACAAAACACTTACAGCCTTTACTTATAATGGTAAGACTTATGCCATGGATTCAAGTAGTACTGCTGATGGAGGTGTATTTGGAGGTGGAATTACTTCTTTTTACGATTTCTCGATCACAAAGAATGTATTTTCTATGTTTTTGGTTTGTTTCTTCATGGGATGGTTTTTTATAAGCATGGCTCGTAAATATGCTAGAACACAAGGACAAGCACCTTCTGGCGCGCAATCTTTGTTTGAAACAATCATCGTTTTTATTCAGGACGAAGTAGCAAAGCCTTTCTTAGGAAAAGATTGGGAGCGACTACTCCCCTTCTTATTGACTTTATTCTTCTTTATTCTTGGTTTGAACCTTTGGGGACAAGTACCATTCTTTGGCGGAGCCAATGTAACGGGTAATCTTGCAGTAACTATGGTATTAGCTCTAGTTACCTTTTTAGTGACCCTTATTAATGGTAACAAACATTACTGGGAGCACATGCTTTGGATGCCAGGTGTACCAGCACCACTTAAAGTATTAATTTTGACACCAGTAGAAGTACTGGGTATGTTCATAAAGCCTATTACACTTGCACTGCGTTTGTTTGCAAACATTACAGCAGGACACATGGTAATGGTGATTTTTGTTGCTTTGATTTTCCTTTTTGGTGATTCAGGGAATAACCCAGCAGCAGCTTGGGGGACAGGAATTGGTTCTACACTTTTGACCTTATTTATGATGGCAATCGAGCTATTGGTTGCGTTCATTCAGGCATTTGTATTTACAATTCTGACCGCTTCTTATTTAGGAGCAGCAACAGAAGAAGCGCACGAAGGTGCACACTAAACGATTTTTAATTATTTAACTACATAAATCTAATATTATGTTATTAGCAATGGTAGGCTCAGTAGCAGCCATCGGAATGGGATTAGCCGTTATCGGCGCAGCTATCGGAATTGGTAGCATTGGTGCTAAAGCAATGGAAGCGATTGCACGTCAGCCTGAGGCTGTAGGTGACATTCGTTCTAATATGATTTTGATGGCGGCTCTTGTAGAGGGTGCAGCTTTGATCGCAATCGTATTGGCATTCTTGGTAGCAAACCCAAAGTAAGCCTTTAGAAATTAGCTGACTTCGAGACGGTTGGTCTTCGGAGTCAGCGTTCTAAATTTTGTATTGTAGTTGAAAAAGAATTTAAGAATTTTAAAATTTTAGAAAAATGGAATTGATCTTTTTAGCAGATATGTCTTTCAACCCAATTAAACCAGACTTTGGTTTGATTGCTTGGACCGCATTTATCTTTCTAATCTTTTGGTTTATGATGGCAAAGTTTGCCTTTGGTCCTATCCGTGATGCTTTGAAAAAGCGTAATGGTGATATCGAAGATGCACTAGCTATGGCTGAAAAAGCTAAGTCAGAAATGGCAAACCTTAAATCTGAGAATGAAGCATTGATGGCTCAAACTCGTGAGGAACGTGCACTTATTTTGCGTGAAGCAAAAGAAACTAGAGAGTCAATCGTAAAAGAGGCCAAAGAAAAGGCGAAGGAAGAAGCGAATCGTATCGTTGCAGACGCTCGCCAAGAAATCTCAAACCAGAAGATGGCAGCTATGGCTGAAATCAAAAGTGAGGCAGGAAACATGGCTTTGCAGATTGCTGAAAAGGTTATTCGCAAACAATTGGCAGGTGATGCAGATCAGCTAGCTTATGCGAATGGTTTGGTGGATGATATGAAGCTAAACTAGCAACTGCTTCGTTAAGTCGAAGTGTAAATTAGAAAAGTTAATGTTCGTTTGAAAACGAATTTTAAAACTATAAAAAAGAAATTTCAATGTCAAGAATAGCATCACGATACGCGAAATCACTGATTGATCTTGCTGTAGAGCAAGACAAACTGGATCGTATATTGGAAGACGTAAAGTCTTTTCAATCGGCTACCAAGAATAGAGATTTTTATAATCTACTAAAGAGCCCTGTTGTCAATTCTGAAAAGAAAGGAAGTATCTTCAAGGCAATCTTTGGAGGTCAATTTGACGAATTGAGTTCTGCTTTTCTAGATCTTGTTTTGAGAAAAGGAAGAGAATCTTATTTGGTGGATATTGCTGACAATTTTGTAGCGCAATACAAAGACCTAAAGTCGATCACTACTGTTACAGTTACTACTGCAAAGCCACTTTCTGAAGAAGGTCTTGCAAAAATTAAAACTAAATTGGTAGGTAGTGCGGATACTAGAGATAATATTGAAATCCTAACTAAAATAAACCCTGATATTATCGGAGGTTTTATTTTAGAATTCGATGACAAACTGTTTGACAATAGCGTAGCGCACCAATTGGAAGCATTGCGTAAAGAGTTTAACAGAAGCGATGTTATCCCAAGTAATAATTAATAAAAACTGAGACCTTTATTATAAGGTGTTTTGCATTTAGCATATAATTAGAAATCATTTAAAAATTAAACAGATATGGCTGACGTTAAACCCGATGAAATTTCGGCAATATTAAAAGAACAACTTTCAGGCTTTAAAACAGCCGCTGAATTGGAAGAAGTAGGTACAGTACTCCAGGTGGGTGATGGTATCGCTCGTGTATATGGTTTGACCAAAGCACAAGCGGGTGAACTAGTGGAATTTGAAACTGGTGTACAAGCGATCGTACTGAACCTTGAAGAAGACAACGTAGGTGTTGTACTTCTTGGATCTCCAGATGGTATCAAGGAAGGCGCTACTGTACGTCGTACCAACAAAATCGCATCTATTGACGTAGGTGAAGAATTTATTGGTCGTGTAGTAGATGCACTTGGTCAACCTATCGATGGTAAAGGTCCAATCGGCGGTAAAAAATACGAGATGCCACTAGAGCGTAAAGCTCCTGGTGTAATCTATCGTCAGCCTGTATCTGAACCACTTCAAACTGGTGTAAAAGCGATTGATTCTATGATTCCGATCGGTAGAGGTCAGCGTGAATTGATCATTGGTGACCGTCAGACTGGAAAGACTGCAATCGCTATTGATACAATCATCAACCAGAAAGAATTTTACGAAAAAGGAGAACCTGTATTCTGTATTTATGTAGCTTCTGGACAGAAGTCTTCTACAGTTGCACAGGTTGCTAAGGCACTTACTGAAGCTGGCGCGATGGCATACACTGTTATCGTTGCATCTTCTGCGGCTGATCCTGCTCCTCTTCAGTTTTATGCTCCGTTTACGGGTGCTGCGATTGGAGAATTTTTCCGTGATACAGGTCGTCCTGCATTGATCATTTATGATGATTTGTCAAAGCAAGCAGTTGCATACCGTGAGGTATCTTTGCTACTTCGTCGTCCTCCAGGACGTGAGGCATATCCTGGTGATGTATTCTACCTTCACTCTCGTTTATTGGAGCGTGCTGCAAAAGTTATCAACGATGACAAACTTGCAAACGACATGAACGACCTTCCTGCATCTTTGAAAAACGCAGGTATTGTAAAAGGTGGTGGATCACTAACGGCACTTCCAATTATTGAAACACAAGCGGGTGACGTTTCTGCATATATTCCAACGAACGTAATTTCGATTACAGATGGCCAGATTTTCTTAGAGTCTAACCTTTTTAACGCTGGTGTACGTCCTGCAATTAACGTAGGTATCTCTGTATCACGGGTAGGAGGTAATGCGCAGATTAAGGCAATGAAGAAAGTATCTGGTACATTGAAATTAGATCAAGCACAATATAGAGAGTTAGAAGCTTTCTCTAAATTCGGATCTGATTTGGATGCTGCAACAACAGCGATTCTTGAAAAAGGAAAGCGTAATGTGGAGATCTTGAAACAACCTCAATATTCTCCAATGAGTGTTGAAAAGCAGGTAGCTATGGTTTATATTGGAAGTAAAGGTTTGGCAAGAGCTGTACCAGTAGAGAAAATGAAAGATTTCGAAAATGTATTCTTGACTACTTGAGAGCAAAAGCATCCTGAAGTATTGGATACATTCCGTGCTGGTAAATTAACAGAAGAAGCAACAAGTGCTGTAACGAGTCTTGCTGCTGAAGTTTCTGCTCAATATAAGTAATTAATCATCTTGTGAGGAGTACTAACCTACTCCTCACCAAATGTATAAAACATGGGTGCTAATTTAAAAGAGGTT
>CAKZUK010000222.1 GCA_937921775.1 uncultured Saprospiraceae bacterium | reverse complement strand
TAGCATTTGAGTATTTCCTTCTGTAGGCTCAAATGTTGGAATATGCTCGATAACCATATCTAATAATGGCTCAATATTGTCAGTTTCATTCTGCCAATCATCACTCATCCAGTTGTTCTTTGCAGAACCATAAACTGTTGGGAAATCTAATTGCCACTCTTCTGCTTCTAATTCAAACATCAAATCAAAAACCTTTTCATGAACTTCTTCAGGAGTACAGTTTTCTTTATCTACCTTGTTGATAACCACACATGGCTTTAGACCCAAGTCAATTGCTTTTTGCAGCACAAAACGTGTTTGTGGCATTGGCCCTTCAAAAGCATCTACCAACAACAAAACTCCATCTGCCATATTTAATACACGCTCTACTTCACCACCAAAATCGGCGTGACCAGGGGTATCGATAATGTTGATCTTGACACCTTTGTATTGCACAGAAACGTTTTTAGAAAGAATCGTAATTCCTCTTTCACGTTCCAAATCATTGTTGTCAAGAATCAATTCGGATTTCTCTTCATTGTCTCTAAACAGTTTGCACTGATATAGGATTTTATCTACCAGGGTAGTCTTACCGTGATCGACGTGCGCAATGATCGCAATGTTTTTAAATTCAGACATATTATAAATGTGTTTTAACGCTTTCGCATTTTTGTATTGCACAAAAACCAATTTCCCTATTTATATGGCAAATAGAGGAGTTAAGTTTTTGTTGCCATTCAGGGCGCAAAAATACCCCTTTTTATGGTCTTAAACTAGGATTCTTAAGTTATAGTATAGTTAAGTGCCTCTTCTAGCTCTTTATTAGTACGTGGCTTTCGCCAAAAAGGTGCCTCCTATGATTATTTGGTTTGACAAAAAAAATATCGAAAAGTCGAAATATCATTCTGCCTTTAAAAACATTCACATCTGATTATATTGTCTTTCAATCAATAGAATAGCATTCGTTTGTCGATATAGCTTGTATATCTGACCTTAAAATGATACCTTTATGATATCATTTTAACATCAAAAACAAAATGTCATGGAAAGTAAAGAAAAAAGGTTAATTCTGTCTGTAAGTGCTTATTTGGTACTACTAATCATATTTACGTTGATCGGAGTAGGCGGATATACTGCCGCAAAATCGAATACACCTCAAATAATGATATTCCTAATCCCCCTCATTATCTTCATTTCGAAGGGATTTTATATTATCAGTCCAAACGAATCTAGAGTATTTACTCTTTTCGGAAAATACGTAGGAACAGCCAAAGAGAATGGTTTTCACTGGACCAATCCACTATACTCAAACAGAAAGATTTCACTGCGTGCGCGCAACTTTGATAGTGAACGATTGAAAGTAAATGACAAGCACGGTAATCCGATTATGATAAGCGTGATTTTGGTTTGGCGCGTTAAAGAAACATTTAAAGCTGCTTTTGAAGTAGACAAGTTTGAAAGCTTTGTTACCGTACAAACAGATGCTGCTGTTCGAAAATTAGCTGGTATGTATTCCTACGATAACTTTGACGACGATCAGAATGAGATCACCCTTCGTTCTGGTTTGACCGAAGTCAATACTGCGTTAGAAAAAGAACTGGATGAGCGATTAGCGATAGCAGGTATTGAAGTCTTAGAGGCTCGTATTGGTTATCTAGCCTATGCCCAGGAGATTGCTAGTGCGATGCTGAAGCGTCAGCAGGCAGAAGCTATTGTGGCGGCACGTTTTAAAATTGTGGAAGGTGCTGTGGGAATGGTGGAAAGTGCCTTGGAGCTTTTATCAAAAAAACAGATCATTGAATTGGATGAGGACAAGAAGGCTACGATGGTTAGTAATTTGATGGTGGTACTTTGTTCGGATAAGGAGGCTACTCCTGTTTTGAATACGGGTAGTTTGCATGTGTAATGTGTAGCGCGTAGACGGGGATGGGAACGCGGATCTAACGGATTAGTAGGGACTCGGGCGGATTTTTTTTCACGGAGTACGTGAAGCTCACGTTATAAAAACCGAACGCGATAAAAGAAAAAATCCGTTCTAATCTGTTCTTTCCGTTCAATCCGCGTTCCAATCCTACCCCACCTAATTCTAATTCAATTTCAAAACGTTATGGCTAAAAAAAAATTTGTACTTCGGATAGATGAAGAGACCATGAAACTCGTGGAAAAGTGGGCGGCTGATGAATTCAGGTCGATCAATGGGCAATTGGAGTGGATGATTGCTAAGGCGCTGAAGGATGCTAAGCGGTCGAAGAGTCGAAAAGGGAAAGACAATAAAGAACAGTGACCGTTAAAATGGCAGTGGCAGTTTTAGTAGCTCCGCGATCCTGTGAAACTCCCACTGAAACTGCAACTTTTTCCCTATATTCGCCCCACAAAAAAAAACTACCACCCAATGAAAAATATATGGTTGCTACTCCCTCTTTTACTTTTACTTTCCTGCAAAAGTAAAAGCTTACTTACCGTCAATGGTTTTGATAAAAAGAATACCAATGTCCTCATTTATAAAAATGAAGGATTTGGAATTGGACCTTGCGAGCCTAGTATTTTTATCAATCCAACGAATCCTAAAAACATAGTGGCTGGTACGGTACTTAACTTTGCGCATGTCTCTATGGATGGTGGTGCTACTTGGGAAACGGGTACTATGAAATCTTCGCATGGTGTCTATGGTGATCCAGTTATTTCGGCTGACCAAAAAGGGAATTTTTATTATCTACACCTTGGTGATCCGGATGGTACCAATTGGGCGAGTAGTCGAATTCTGGAAAGTATTGTGATTCAAAAATCTACAGACGGTGGAATGACCTGGAATGATGGCGCTGCAATTGGTACCAATCCTCCAAAACAACAAGACAAGGAGTGGATTGCGATCAATCCGGAGAATGGCGAACTTTATGTAACTTGGACTCAGTTTGATAAATATGGATCGAAAGAGAAGGAGGATAAATCACTGATTCTTTTTTCTAAATCTAGCGATGAGGGAGCAACTTGGACTAAAGGTTATCGCTTATCTCAGTATGCTGGTAATTGCATTGATGATGACGATACCGTTGAGGGAGCTGTCCCTGCAGTAGGAACGAATGGTGAGATATACGTCGCTTGGGCTTATGATGAAAAAATTTATTTTGACCGCAGTATGGATGGTGGTAATACTTGGATGGAAGAAGATGGTGTGATTGTAGATCAGCCAGGTGGCTGGACAATGGACATTCCTGGTATTGGTAGAACGAATGGCATGCCAGTGACTGGTGTGGATCACAGTAATAGCAAATACCGAGGTACCATTTATGTAAATTGGGCGGACACTAGAAATGGGATAAATAACTCAGACATCTTCGTTGCTAGTTCAAATGATCAAGGAAAAACTTGGTCAAATCCTGTAAAAGTTAACACGGATACTACATCTAGTCATCAATTTTTTCCGTGGATGTCTGTAGATGCAAAAACGGGTGTGATCTATGTTGTTTACTATGACCGTTCGATGCAGACAGACAGGGACAATGATGTAGTCCTGGCCTACTCTACTGACGGTGGTAAAACATTTAAAAGTGAAATCATTTCGGAGTCTTCGTTTCCTAGTCCTGGGCAATCGGTTTTCTTTGGTGATTATAATAATATTTCTGCTTATGATGGGATGGTGCGCCCTATTTGGACGCGGTATGAAAAAGATGGCTTGAGTGTTTGGACGGCTTTGATAAAGAAGGGTTTGGCGGTGGAGTGAGAGGAGTTAGAATTGTTTCCGTTTTTCGTTATAGCCAGTACTACATAAACATGAATCTCAATACAAAATTCGGCCCCGAGAAAAACTAATCTCTGCAATCAACCCAAGTCCAAAATAAACATTGTGCACCACATTGTTATATGAGATAGTTTGAGTACTTTTATTTTGTGTTATTACATCTAAAATACGCTCCTCATATTCTAAATCCAGTTTGTACCCACTATAAGAAATATCAAAATTAAGTAGTAAATATCTGTTGAGTCGATAGCCCAATGTCAAGCCAGTTGTAAATGACAGACTGCGAGAATATTCGTCTTTGGGACTGTAGGAAACAAGTAATTTATTATGTGTGTTGGACTCCTTTAGTCTTGTAAATCCTGAAGTAACAGGCAATTCCACAAACCCAAGATGAAAAGCAGGACTTATATAAAAATTATTTCGTTCAAACCTGTATCTTGGACCTATTCCCAAAGCAAAAGAAACATCACCATTTTCACGAATATACCTACCCTCAAAGTTGGGACTACCAACTCGAGTATCAACAAAGTAAGTTGATCCATATTTCGTTTGTATATTCAGATTGAAAAGATCGTCTCTATCTTTATTTTCAAATGAAGAAAAAAGTTGAAAATTAAAATCAATCCCCCATTTTCTATTAATAAAATAACTAGCAGAAATCACCTGAACATACAAATGTAGGTCGCTTTCATGACCAATCAAATCATCTGTAATCACATTCTTAGCTATATCAGTTAAGGGAAATACAAAGCCTATTGCTGGTTTCAATTGCAAAACAGCAAACTTATCGAGACCATCCTGTCCAACACAAGTAAAGCAGCATAAACAAGCAAATAAATTAACTAGAATTAAGCCTCTCATATCAAATCTACTTTATCGGTTTGTTCAATAAATGATCTTCCATCTGTCATATCTATTTCAATATTAAACTGATGTTCCACTCCTTGCATAGGCGCCGTTAGAAGCAACAAATTGAAAGTACTCGAACCATTATATAGAAAATTAGGCCCGTTGATCCGAAGCATTAAATCCGAAATAGAAATATAAACATCTTCCTGATCCGAAAAAAAGTACTCAGATACATCAGTACCAGCAGGGTGTTCCATATCAAAATCATTCACTGTACGGACACGGATATCTTGAATGGTGTCGAGTGCAATATATTCGTCTAATAAACAATCACATTTAAAAGCATTAAGGGTGGGTGCTATAAATAGGGACTTTCCGTGAAAGCAAAGCGATTCGCTCTTTTCCATCGCCAGTTGAATTCCATAAGCATTTTTTCCAATTTCATCTTCGCTAGTAATTACTGGCTTTTCTCCAGAATTATTAATATGCTCAACCGCAAAGGAACAAGTACTGATTTCAAAAACCTCAGTATTCTCACAGCTGCAACAAGACCAGAATACATGCGCAATAAATGGAAAGAGTAAAATAAAGAGTGTCGTTCTTAGTTTCATGTCAGCTTTTTGTTGATAAACAAATTTGTTGTTGTCTTTTCAACGGATTAGGAAGTGGGAATGCTGCGTTTGGACTTTGACCCTCTGAGCGCTCTTATTCATTAGGTAAGTAATTAAAAAAGGAGCTTACCTCAATATTTGAGATAAGCTCCTTTTTGTTTTTTTAGAACAATTGTCACTGTTCAGTAGGAAGACAGAAGTCTTACCGACTGAATAGTGACGAGCAATTACAATTTAAAATATCATTCCTTCTCTATTCCTGAACGACAAACATCTTGGTCACCCTAGTCCCTACTACTCTCAAATAATACATTCCTGAAGGAAGATCATCAATAGGCATTCGTACAGTATGCATCCTATTTGGTTCAACTTGAAAGCTTACTCGCCTTACGATCATTCTAGTTGCACTAATAATTTCCAACTCTTCTTCATTCCTATCCGTTGTAAAATTGATATCAATAACACCAAGCGTTTTAGTGGTAGGGTTTGGGTGTATCATTAATTCAGGCGCTGCACAATCTGTTTCAATAAAAAGCACTTCTGAGTAAGTAATACTCCCATCAAGGTCTACCATTCTCAATCGATAATAATTTTTTGCAAAAGTTGATTCATCTAAATATTGGTATGTTTGACTTAAGGTCAATTCTCCTGAGCCTTCTATCATTTCGATCATCTCAAAAACACGCCCATCACTACTCTTCTCTAATTCGTAATGACTAAATGCTTCTTCTGTTTCCGACCTCCAGCTCAATTGAACTTGACATTCAATCAACTCTCCTCGAAACATACTTAGCTCCACTGGTAAAGTCACTGCTGACGAAACTGCAAAAGGGCTATTATTAATACCATCTAAATCGGGGCAGCTACAGTTCTCAGATTCAAGCCTATCAATCAAAGCCACTACCCCATCCGGCAATTCTTCTAGTGTTGCAAAACTTCCAGTTATATCTTCAAATCCTCCATCACTTAATAGCGCAGAAGAAGAAATTCGTCCTAAGCGGCTACCTATTATTGTTTCTGTAGCTAAATCATATGCATAGAAATCAATTACAACTGGATCTGAAGTCGCCAATGCACCATTATTTTCAACCGTAATATCAAAATTAAATTGATTCGGTGCTCCTGGTATTTTGGTTAATGAATTATAAGCAACAGCTAAGTCTGGTTTGAGATAACTCAACTGATCACTATTTTGCCCCAAGGACACTTTACTAGATGGACAGGAAGACGCTCCGCAAGTTAGACTCTGATTGGAGACCCCGCTTACTTGTACTTCTTTGATGTCGGTACCACAAATTAATGATCCTCCATAATCAACTGTAAAATTAAAAGCTCCTCCTTCTCCATTTAACAATACAGGAAATCCCCATGCAATTTTTTGTAAGCCAGCGACTGTCGTCACTACGGGACTGCCCGTTGGACAAATTCCAGACACACAATTAACTGGCCCAGCGAAAGTAACTCCCTCTGGTAAAATAAACTGAAGTGAATCTGTAGAACTCACTGTAGCCGTACCTGTTTTTTCATAAGAGGTATTAATCGTACTTTGAGTCGAACAGCCTTCCAAGTCGTCTACAGAAAGTGTGAGGAAATTGATATTATAAGGTTCTACCACACCGTCAATTTTTATATCATAGGCACTTACTAGTTCACCATTTCCAATGGCTGGTTCACCACAAGGGCGATCAGCGAATGTACTAAAAGTCATTGCATCTCCACTTAGTAAATCACAATTAGTCGTCATTTCAAAACGCAAAATAATTTCATTATTGGGTGCATCACCTACGCCTGGCACCAAACCGGTCGAAGAAGTCCAATCAAAATTAGTAGGATCAATCGTCGCCAAATCAAAGCTATATTGAGCAGCACCTATCTCTGCAAGCAATGCGGTATTGGCTGCTGTAGAGAAGGCTCTTGGTGCAGTCCCTACCGGATATTCAATATAAGCGGAATTACTTACAAAATCTAAACCGGTACCACCACCTGCTATTAAATTATTTAACTTGGTGATTAGATTCGTTAGCTCACTTGGCTGCGATGAAATTATTCTGATCTCTACTGGAAAAGCAACACACATATCAACCGTAGATTTGCCCCATGCTAAAGAAGAAGCATCAGAAGGATCAGATGGTGTACTTAGCAATGATGTAATAGTAGTGGATACTTGAGATGGGCTGGGTTCCACCTCCAGAATTTGTTCTAAAGGAGTACAGTAATAATCTGCTATAGAAACAGGATAAGCAGCACAAGAATAACCAACTTGAAAATACATGGTATCTAAATCACAATTTTGTAAATCTGCTGTAACAGAAAAGGATCTAAGCTGGCTACTACTAAAGCTTCCTAGTTCGTAAAAACCATTTGCATTAGCTGTTAAGGTAGTTGCCCCTTCTTTTACAATTAAAGTGTTAGAACCAATAGCGCCAGATGGAGCATTCAGAAAAATCCAGTTGTTATCTGTAGCCTCTGAAGTTGAAAGGTTGGTGATATTGACATCCCAAGTGACTTCATCCTCATTAATGGATTGTATTGGAGTAGATGAACTAACAGACAAACCAGGTAATACATTGACCAAATTGGCGGTTCTGGAAGCAGTAAGTGTTGTCCCAACATTAGTGGTATAATCGAGCGTCTCTGTTTTACTAAGCGTACTATTTTCTCCACAAGTAGGTAAAACGTAAACTTTGGGTCGTATAATATGCCCTTCATCTGACAGGAAAATACTCCCTCCATTTTCTGTAAATATATGATTGTTTGATGGATCCGTTAAATCAAAAGTATAGGTCTCATAACCCACTCCTGTCACAATAGATGTGGGTACTACCGTTTCGTAAGTTTGAGTTAAATAGGATCCATTTGAAGTTGCTCTTTCCGTAGTAAATTCGGCATAACTAAATATATATCCATCTGGAATCTCGCAGCTAAAGGCAGTTGGCTTATATAAATTTCTATATTCATATCCGAAAAACTGCTGCCCTTGCCAAGTTCCACTAATTCTTGCATAAATGAAATTCGTAATATTTTTTTCATTACAATTTGGAAATTCAATTCCATCATATCTATGACCTAAATCCAAAGCAATTGTGTTAACAGCTCCTCCTAAATGATTGCATTCAAAACCATTAATCGAACCAGGATCAGCTGTTGCTGCTGTATAGAATTGATTATCTGTTGTCACTAATGTTGCAGCTACATTAGTCGTATTTACTTGATACAATATATCCAAACTTAAAGTATCATCTGCTTCATATTTAAAACCTAAAGGAAGATATGCGCTGAGGTTAACGACACTCAAATCAAATTTAACTTGATTGCCAACAATTGTAGGAGACAATATTCCCGCAGGAATAGAATAGCTAAGTAGGGCCGACATATCATAGATTTCAAAAGTAGCTTCTATGAAATTAAATTGATTGACATCACTAAAATTATTTTCATAATAAACATATTCCCAATCGGGGTTAGTCACACCAGTTCTAACAAGTCCAACTACACTAGAGATAATCGTATCACCATGTAATGCTCTATCTTTTCGAATGTAAGCCTCGTTTGCTGCAGGTGCCGTCGTTCCTCCTCCTGCTATCCCATCACAATTATTATCTGTGTCTGGGCATCCATTATTATCCATATCATATGCTCCAATATTTTTACGTTCAAAAGCATAGCTCACATTGCTGATTCCTCCATCCGTACATGGATCATCACCACATAAAATATTTAAATTTTCTGAAAAGCATCCCATTTCAACTTTACAATCTTCTACACATCCAGTATTCGGAACTAAATAAAGATGATAATCCAATACATTATCGGTCGCTATTTCTGAACAATCCGTTATAATTGGGAATATAAGTTGACCAGCTCTACTCGGATCATACATATCATCCCATCGAATCGTCATCGTATTATCTTGAATATCAGAAAAGGATGGCGTATGTATATTGCCGTTGTCATCTATCGAGCTAATTTCAGAAACATCTATTCCACCAAAGTCAATTTGCCCGGGAAAGTTAACGACCATCTCGATATAACCATTATCTAGGTTTACTGCAGTTCCGTAGCTCCAAAAAAACTGGCTAAAGTCCAGAATCACATTGGACGCAGGATCTCCAGATATCATATTTACAGGAACGGAATAGTTTTGAATAAAATTAGTTACCAAATTACCTGTTACTCTTTTTCGATTGACATATTGGGAATTGTCTCCGCATGCATCAGTAAATGTCAAATTATGTATTTCCATAATTCCCCAAACCAAATAAGAGCGGCTCCCTGTCGGATTGCATTCACTAGGACAACATTCATAGATATTAAATTTCATTTTGAGTGTATCTCCTGCAGGAATTAAAGGTAGGTTAGTGAAGGTTTGTCGAGAAACTAGGTTTGCTCCCACTCCTGACAAACAAGAGGCAGGACTTGTCCCCACAAGGTCTTCCGTTCCTACTATAGCAATATCAGCACCTGAATTAATACTGTAAACAACATCATCGGGATCATATCCCATATAGGGTCTTACAAAATCAACTTTAGTACTAGAGATTAATGCTGCTCCAGTTCCCTCATTAATGAACATGGCAGTATATTGATGCGTACCATTGGCGAAGCCATAACATTGATCCGTTGTTTCTGAAATACCTTGTAAGTTCAGAGAAGGTTGTGCAACTAAAACAGCAATGGTACTCGTTTCTTCATAACTTTGACAAAGCTCGCTATCACAACCCCAATAAACGGTAGGATTAGATGTAAGGTTTGTTCCTACTATACAAGCAGTAACGATCACATCATATTGCAAAACAAAGGTTTCGCCTTGTTCAAAAAGACTAGGATCTGACCCCGTATTTGTGATGTTGGACAATGTCGTTTGATCAAGTGTAACGATCATTGAATCTCCTCCACTTGAAAGGTTTATGTCACCAGCTGGAATTGCATAATTGACACCTAATGGATTAATAACGAAATTACTAAAGGATAAATCTCCAGGTGTCAGAACCTCTGCAAAAGTAAATTCACTTACCGCACCAAAAGAACCATTATTGATCGTCATAGATCTGGTAACTGTTGCTCCTACACTTGTAGTAGCAGGACTATTTGATAAAGCTGTAATACTTAGAGATGCATATTGAATTTGATAATTATTAGATGTTCTATTCGTTCCTTCTTGTACGCCACTTTGGAATACTGCTGCCACATCACTAAATAAACCACCTGCAATTTGGTAGTCTCGGGAAACACATCCACCTATTCGGTCAAAGCTAAGGCTTACCGCTCCACTAGATAGGTTCAAGGTAAATTTTGGGTTATTTGAATCAATCGTATTATCTGTCACCAATGAGGCTCCTGTAAGGACAAGACTTGAAGGAAGGTATTCCATTCCCGTTCCTAATTGAATTTCGACATCAATGTTTCCTGTTAAAGTAGTTGAGAAATCAATTAGTAAAGGTTCTCCATCGCTGCAGATCGTACTAATGTTTGCGGCAACCATACTATTCCAAGTAATCTGCCCAAAAGAAGTTCCATAAATCAAGAGTAAAAATAAAATTACCTTGCCCTTAAACAGTGCTTTATTAAGTTTCATTTTTCTCATCTTGATTTGTGTTTTATTCTTGGTTTATTAGCTTGTTATATAATTCTAAGAATTATATAAAAGTGGGAGTAACTGTTGTCCTATTTATTCACCTAGTACACCCCTTTAATGATTCTACCCAAATACTCTGCCAGTGAATGCTGAATCTCCTTAGGTTTTTTTTTTAAAATATAAAAAAATAATTACTTATAATAAACTGAAAACCAGTTAACTAAAAACGAGTCTTAATAACAAAGCGTTTAAAGCGTGACAATAAGGCGGGACGGAAAATATTTGAAGAAAAGCATTTTCGCATGCTCATTACAAAAAAAAAGAGGAGGCCACCTTCATTTACTAAGGTAGCCTCCGTTTTTTTTTCAGAAACTTAAACTACATACATTTTATCATTGAATAATAAGCATCCTTCCAAGTTTAGTTCCTGCAATTTTCAAATAGTAACTACCTACAGCAAGATCATCTACAGCTATTCGTATCGAATTTACTTTGTTTGGATTTAGCTCAAGGCTTAGTTGTTTTACTAACACTCCAGTTATGTTTATTATTTCCAATTGTTCTGTACTGTTACTGCTTTTTAAATTGATGTCAATAACACCAAGTGACTGACTCGCTGGATTCGGATGAAAAGTTAATTCAGCCTTATCGCAATCCGTTTCGATAAACACAACTTCTGAATAGTCTACACTCCCATCAAGATCTACCAATCTCAGTCTATAATAATTTTTCGCAAGACTTACTTTATCAAGATATCGGTAGCTTTGACTAAGTGTCAATCCTCCTGATCCTTCTATGACTTCAATCGTTTCAAAATAACGCCCATCACTACTCTTTTGCAACTCGTAATGGCTAAAAAGTTCTTCTGTTTCCGACCTCCATGTCAATTCAACTTGACAAGCTTTGCTCTCTCCCCGAAATAGGCTTAATTCCACAGGCAAGGTTACTGGCGACATAATTGCCGCAGGATTGTCATCAATACCACTGAAATTAGGGCAAGTACAATTTGAAGACTCACCTCTATCGATTATCACCACCACCCCGTCTGGCAATTCATTTACCGTGTCAAAAAATCCAGTTATATTTTCAGATCCACCAGCGCCTAATGCTTCTGGAGAGCTAAATCTAGCCAAGCGGCTACCGGTAATATTATGATTATTTAAATCATACTCATAGAAATCAATTTTAATGGGACTGGAGGTGCCTATTATTCCATTATTTTCTACTTCAACATCAAACTCAAAATGATTGGGAGATCCTGGTGTTTTAGATAATGAATTAAAAGTAACTTCTAATATTGGTTTGAAATAACTAATTGATTCACTCTCTTGTCCCAATGATATTTTACTAGATGAGCAAGTTAATCCTCCACAAGTAATGGTTTGATCAGATACGCCACTAGCTTGTAACTCTTTAATATCTACACCACAAGTTGATATATCTGAATAGTCAATAGTAAAACTAAACTCACCTGTTTCTCCATTCAACAAGGCAGGTAATTGCCACGATATTTTCTGTAAGCCAGCTACTGTTGTAACGCTGGGGCTACCCGTAGGACAAACTCCAGACATACAATTAATAGGCCCAGCAAAAGTAGTTCCTTCTGGCAATATAAACTGAAGAGAATCAGTAGTAGTCACCGTAGCAGTGCCCGTTTTTTCGAAAGAAGTAACAACCGTACTTTGCCCCGTACACCTCTCTATATCATCTGCAGAAAGTGATAAAAAGTTGATATTATAGGGCTCCAATACCCCATCAATTTTTATATCATAAGCGCTTATTAATTCTCCATTCCCAATAGCAGCCATACCGCAAGGCCGATTAGCTGTTGAGGAAAATGTCAATGCATCACCGCTTAATAAACTACAATTTGTAGCCATTTGAAAACGTAAAACGATTTCATTGTTAGGTGTATCTCCTACCCCTGGAACCAAGCCAGTCGAAGAAGCCCAGTGGAAGTTAACAGGATCAATTACCGCTAAATCAAAGTTATATTGAGTAGCACCTATTTCACCAACTAATAAAGTATTAGCTGATGTGGAGAAGGCCCTTGGAGTAGTTCCTACTGGATATTCGATATACCCCGAATTGCTTATAAAGTCTAAGGCTGGACCACCACCTGCTACTAAGTTATTTAACTTAGTGATGAGATTTGTTATCTCTCCTGGCTGTGATGAAATAATTCTAACTTCTACAGGAAAAGGGTCACACATATCTACTGCAGACCTTCCCCAAAGTAAAGAAGAAGCATCAGAAGGGTCAGATGGCGTATTTGCTAATGCAGTAATTAAAGTGGATACCTGAGACGGAGCTATTTCTACTCCTAGAATAATAGCCAGTGGCTCACAGACATAATCGCTTATCTCATTGGGATATCCTGTACAATTATATCCTGTCTTTATGATAACAGAATTTAAATCACAAAGCTGTACATCAGCTTTTAATGATAAATTTTTTGACCCACTTACAGATATAGATCCTAATTGATAAATACCGTTTGAGTTAGGTACTATTGGTACTCCTCCTTCTGATAATTCTAAGACATTAGCACCTATATTCCCATTTGGTATTTCGATGTACAGCCAATTATTAGAAACATCACCAATAGTTGAAGTGTTATTTATGCTTATATCCCAGATAACTTCTCTCCCATTAATCGTTTGGAAAGCATTAGTTGAAGTAATCGTCAACTCTGGTAATTGTTCTTTCAAAGAATAGATATCCGTAGTTGTTTCTATACTATTATTATTTGTAAGTATCCCAAGAAACACAGAGCTTGGATTGTGATCTTCTCCTTTTGCGCATATGGGCCGAATGTTGACCTTCGGAGTCAAGACATGTCCTTCATCTGATAAAAACAAGTTGCCTCCATTCTCTGTAAAAATACCAAGATTGACAGGATCGGTCAAATCAAATTCGTACAATATGCTTCCATCAACATTTAGGATAGAGTCAGTTGGTATAACATAATTAGTTGCCTGTGTTGTAGTCAAATTTCCTGAAGTGGCTCTATCTGTTTTAAAGGTTACATCTTCAATTATATATCCATGAGGAACAACATAGGAAAAGAAAGTAGGCTTGAATAAATTTCGGTATTCGTAACTAAAGGTTTGTTGCCCAGCATAACCACCATTTAATTCTGCTCTAATATCATTAAACGTGTTTACAACGGAACAATCATCAGATATTACGTCATAAGTACAACAACTGTATACATTTAATTTGGAGGCATTAATTTTTCCAATAAATTTTGAACATTCAAAAGAAGTAGGTGCTGGAGGATTCACAATATCAGAAGTATAAAAGAAGTTATCTGTTGATAATAATTCAGAAGTAAAAGAGGAAGATAATACCTGATAAGTAATATCTAGTTTTAATGAATCACTATTTTCAAATTGGAATCCAACTGGCAAAAAAGACGCTATACTACCTGTAGTGCTTAGATCAAATTTAACTTGATTTCCTGTAATAATAGGAGTTAATGTTCCACTTGGAATGCTAATCGTTGATGCATTTGAAAAATCGTAAACTTCTAATGTTGCTGAAATAAAATTCCAATTGGCAATATCATTAAAGTTATTTTCATAATACACATAATCCCAACTGGGGTAACTTACATTTGTCGATACAGCACCTACAACAGAAGAAATAATGGTATCACCTGAAATAGCTTTATCTTTTCGGATATAACTATAGTCTGCTGTTGGAGGAACTGAACCTCCTCCTAGTACACCATCACAATCATTATCAGTATCTGGACAACCATTGTTATCCATATCTATTTCCCCCAAATTTGTTCGCTCAAATTTATAACTGATATTACTGATTCCCGCTACACAAGTACCAGGACATACAATATTTAATACTTCACTATTGCAACTTAATTCAATACGACAATCGTTTGTACATCCTGTATTAGGATAAAGATAAAAATGACTTTGCAAGATATCATCCGTGGCAACCTCACTACAATCCGCCACAATTGGGTAAATCAATCCGCCGCCATTTCTATTCGTATCAGACAGTCCAGACCATCGAATAGTCATACCATCTTCTCTAATATCTGAATAACTTGGGATAAAAACATCTCCATTTGCATCTACCCAAGAAATATCTCCAACGCCACTTCCACCAAAATCAATTTGACCAGGAAAGGTAATCTCTAATTCAAAATAAGCATTCGCTGGATTTACTATTGTTGAAGTCCAATTTAAAGTACTTAATTCTAAATTTACATTTTGAGGAGCAGCATTCGCAATCATATTTGCAGGCAATGTGTTGCTACTAATAATATTTAATCGATTAGTCGTTAGAAATTTATTCCCAACTGCCGTTAAATTTTCTCCACATTGATTGGTATAAATCATACCTCTCATAGTTAGATTTCCATAAGTGACAGATTCCGTATAATCCAACGGCGCACATTCTGTAGGGCAACAAGTATATAGTTCAAATTTAAGCTCAAGGGTATCACCGGCAGGTATTATCGGTAGGTTGTCCCATTGTTGCTGAGACACCAAATTTGCCCCAATCCCAGAAAGACAACTTGGATAATTAGATACGATAGAGGTCACCGTTGAACTAGCCGCAATAGGGGCATCTACCCCTCCATTAAAATTATAAACCACATCATTAGGGTCGTATCCAGCTACATAACCATAGTTAAACTGAAATCTTGTTGTATTAACAATCCCTTGACCACTTCCTGTATTAATAATTTTAACGGTGTGAAGAATAGTACTATTATCATATCCATAACATTGGTCCATGCTGCCAACTACAGCCTCTACACTCAGATTCGGTTGGCCCAATAATAAAGGAACACTAGACAACTGCTCATAGTTTTGGCAATAAGTATCGTCGCAACCCCAAAACACGGTTTGTGTTGACTGGATATTATTACTAGCACCGCAGGTATTAAAAGTCATATCATACTGCAAAACAAAAGTTTCTCCTTGCTCAAAAAGGTCAACATCAGACCCTGTATTAGTAATGTTATTAATGGCAGTTTGATCAAATACTACAATTAAAGAATCACCACCAGTCGATAAGCTAATGTTACTAGCAGGAATCACATAATTAACTCCTGAAGGATTAATTACAAAATTACTAAAAGACAAATCTCCTGGTGTTATAATTTCTGCAAAAGTAAATTCACTTACAAAACCAAAAGCCCCATTATTGATGGTCATCGACCTAGAAACTGTAGTACCTACAGTACCAGTAGAAGGATCATTAGACAGGCCTGTAATACTCAAAGAGGCATATTGAACCTGATAGTTATTAGATGTTCTATCGACGCCCTCCTGTACTCCACTTTGAAATATTTTTGCAACATCATTAAAAACACCACCTCCAATTTGATAGTCCTGGGAACTACACCCACCTATCCTATCAAAGCCAAGCGTTACCGCTCCACTAGTTAAATTTAAAGTAAATTTTGGATTGTTAGAGTCGGTGGTATTATCTGTCACCAATGTGGCTCCAGTAAGAATCAGACTAGAAGGAATATACTCCATCCCTGTTCCTAACTGAATTTCGACATCAATATTCCCTGTTAAAGTAGTTGAGAAATCAATTAGTAAAGGTTCTCCATCGCTGCAGATTGTACTAACGTTTGCGGCAACCATACTATTCCAAGTAATCTGCCCAAAAGAAGTTCCATAAATCAAGAGTAATAATAAAATTGCTTTGCCTTTAGACAGCGCTTTATTAAGTTTCATTTTTCTCATCTGATTTGTGTTTTATTTTTTGTTTATTAGCTTGTTACAATACTCCGTGCAGCTTTTTAGGCTAGAATTTACGTAAATAAATATTTGTCGTATTCTAAGTCGCCATAATTAACTGATAATGAGCTATTTAAAAAAACAATTGTAGTGTTGTGGTTCTTTTGATTTATAAATTCAAACTTAGGACTTTACCAAAGCTTTAAAATAAACCATATAGGTACATAGAACACATAGTTCGATCGTTTGAATTTTCTATGTGTTCTATGTACCTATATGGTAAAACTGCGGTAGAAGGAGTCATACTCATAAGTGACGAAAATTGAATGAACTATTGTTGTTATAGAATTCTGAGAATTCTATAACAGTGGGAGTAACTGTTGCCCTATTTACTCACCTAGTACACCTCTTTAATGATTCTACCCAAATACTCTGCCAGTAAATGCTGAATCTCCTTAGGTTATTTTTTTTTAAAATATAAAAAATAATTACTTATAATAAACTGAAAACCATTTAACTAAAAACACGTCTCAATAATAAAGCGTTCAAAGCGTGACAATAAGGCGGGACGGAAAATATTTGAAGAAAAGCATTTTCGCATGCTCATTACAAAAAAAAGAGGAGGCCACCTTCATTTACTAAGGTAGCCTCCGTTTTTTTTTCAGAAAATTAAACTACATACATTTTATCATTGAATAATGAGCATCCTTCCAACTTTAGTTCCTGCAATTTTCAAATAGTAACTACCTACAGCAAGATCATCTACAGCTATTCGTATCGAATTTACTTTGTTTGGATTTAACTCAAGGCTTAGTTGTTTTACTAACACTCCAGTTATGTTTATTATTTCCAATTGTTCTGTACTGTTACTGCTTTTTAAATTGATGTCAATAAAGCCAATCGCTTGACTTAGCGGATTGGGATGAAAACTTAATTCAATCTCATCGCAAGCTGTTTCAATAAACACCACTTCTGAATAAGCGGTACGACCATCAAGGTCTAGCATTCTCAAACGATAATAGTTTTTTGCGAAAGCTGTTTCATCAAGATATTGATAGCTTTGACTTAGCGTCAATCCTCCTGTTCCTTCTATCACTTTGATCGTTTCGAAATTATCTCCATCACCACTCTTCTCTAATTCGTAATAACTAAAAGATTCCTCCGTCTCTGATGTCCATATCAATTGAACATTACAATCAATGGCCTCTCCACGAAACATACTTAGGTCAACAGGTAAACTTGGCAACACATATCCAATCGTAATGTATTTTGTGCTACCAGTTGGAATAACAGCAGTACTGATTTCTGAAACGACAATTGATCCTTCACTAATAAGCACAGCTGGATTAGCAAATATCTGGGCATCTGAAAAATCACCATCATCATCTACTAAAAATCGCACCTGATTTATATCGAAATTAGCGGCTTCTTCCCATTCAAATTTTAAAGAAAAATTATTCGTAAAATGGGTATTGGTGATTTTCCAAACTCGTTTAAATCTACCATCAATTCCTGTTGGCTTTTCTAATTCAGAAACAAGCATAAGATTAGATAACACTACTCCATTGTGGCCAATTACCAGACTTGATTCATCATTGGAGATGCTCGTACTGTTGTTTAAATTATTGGTAGCAATACTTCCAACATATATTTTCAAACTATCATCTGCGGTCTTTGATTGTTTTTGGGAAAACCCAATTACATCATCTCTAAAAATTCCGATTACATCATTGTGGTATGTTGAGTTTTCGCTCGCATCCCAGATAATATTTCCTCCAACATCAATATAATCACCAGCTTCATTGCCTCCGCTGTTGTCTTTTGTAATACCATGTTTTAGTGCCAGATAAGATTCTATATACTGTTTTTTTGTTGATGATATAGGCTCTGTTTCGCTAGCGTAAACCAGCACTTCCGCTAAATCCATTTTGGTATAAAGAAAACCGCCACCTGAACCAACTGAGAAAGAACTGTTATTTCCTTGTATGGATAAGGCGGTGTTATCCGTTGTTAGCGTTTGCCCATTTTTTTCAATTGCTTGTTTACTAGCTGTTCCTTGATGAGTAGATAAAGCCCACATAGCTATGTCTCCATTCGACAGTAATGATGGACTAGCCAATCTTCCATCTCCAGAAGATAGTCCAGCATCCCAATACACCTTTCCATCTTCCCAAGGTAAATGACTGGCAAAACCTCCTCCAATTACCCCCTCTCTAAATACGGTAGACTGATGAGGCTCATCTCTTAATTTCTGTACCATAAATAGTGTTACATCTGAATAGTTTTTTGATTTAAAAATACCATTAGGCATTATGATTTGATCATTGATTCCATCAAATTTCACAACGGGATTGTAGTTGATTAAGTCAATAGCATCTTCAGAATAGACTGCTCCAGCACCTGCTCCTATTTCATTCGCAGCACTTTGATCATTCCATGAGGAAAGTGTGGTTCCATTGCTATTGCTATGGCCTTTTCCTGCATCTAACCAAAGAACCGTGCTGTCAATAAGTTCATAAAGTTTTACCAATTCGAAAGGAAAAGAATCAATACAACCAATGAGATCTGTGTAAGTCGCCATGTACAATCCTTCTGCTGCACTGCTGCCAGGATCAAACTGAATGGCACGACTGCTTGCAGTATAATTCATCGGTCCTGTCCACTCCCAAGTTCCATCTCCATCGGAAACACTTCCATTTGCACTAACCTGAGGAGCCAGTTCTACATTATCTCCCTCACTTATCGTTAATACACTTTCGGTTCCCCATGGCCCTCCATTGATTCTGCTTTGACTTAGAATACTAGGCCCCGGTGAAGTATCACCTAAATAATATTCAATGCTAGCTTCTTCATCGTTTAAAATATCTTGATTGACATTGTAAATTAAATTGAAGGTTCCAGTTGTTACATCATATTCTGATTGCCAAAAATCTTTTCCCCAATTGGACTGATCCACCAATTCCCAACAATCACTTTCTGACTTCCACAACTTAGGGTTTGTGACATCAGTTAATCCGGTAAAAACAATAGGAACGTAGCCTTTTCCTCCCACCAAGTTTACAGTCGCAGTATTGTTAATAGTTGCTACTTTTAGTGGATAAGAAGTGTCTAGTGTATTGGTAGATGAACTCGCATTTATTTTATTGCCGGAAGCTTCTCTATAAATCATCTCCCATGAATTCCCATGTGTAGTCAATGCATTAATAAAGTTGGTATTGGGTCCATAATAATCATCCACATCTTTTGGAAAAATCATAACTTCTACCAAAAACTCGACACTATCACCTGCAGCAAAACTAGTTACTCCAGTAGGTGGCACCAAGCAATAGGACGTTGGATCACGATCGCCCCAATTGGAAGATCGCTCTCGAAAATAGGGTGTATCATTTTCAAGTCCTCCAAAGGAAGCATCATAAGATCGGATGATAAATCCGTTATTGGTATCCATATTTATGGTACCATATCCAGCGACATTTGTCAATTCTCCATCACCTGCCCATATCCAAGGGTTGGTACCTGTGAGTGGAATTTCGGCGGTGGTATAATCGTTTGATCCGCTATTGGTTGGTGCAATCGTAGTGCTAAGCCCTGCATCATTACCATAGGCAATGGACTTTGCTAGGTAGTATCTATAATTGTCGCCTCCCAATTGGAAAAAATCAAAACGATCAAAAGCAACATTGTCCAATGCTTTAACTTTGACCTTATAGTAGGTGCGATTAAAGTCATCAGATCTGTTTATAAAATAAGTATACTCGGTTTGTATTTTTTTGTCGGAAGATAAAAAGGAGACCGTCGTCTCGGTTAAATTGGGACCATATTTTTGAAAATCAGTTCTTGGCTCACTTTGATAGTCTCTATTTCCAGCACTATTTTCATAAACTCCGAAATCAATTCCACCTACATTTCCTGTCCAATTACATTCAGTTGAGTTTCCTCCATAATTTTGGCTGGTCACCAAAAAAGGTCTCCAGTCTGTCACGTTAGTATTCCCAGTAAGGTAATCTGGTGAGTGGCAAATACTTTCACCAAAACTACCCAGTCCTGCTTCCAACCAACTATAGCCCGAATGTTGATTATACCCTACGATGCTTAGCTGATGAGAAAAGGCACCATAGGTTTCGCCCCACTTTGCACCTACGCGTGTATAGTCAAAGTTGATGATGCTATTAGCTGGTACAAGTATTTCTGTGTACTCATTTATTCTTGATCCACCATAGAGTTCACCATCATAGCTTCCATGCCAATTCTTTGAAATTTGTAAGGGTAATCCCGATGGATCTCCATTCGCATTTTTTATCATGGACGAAAAGCCAGTAACATTCACCGCTGGTATTTGCCTGAAGCACAAACGTACTCTTGCATCTTTTGCGGTGGCATTCTCTAAAGCAAGTTCGATGTTTTGAAGGACATCCGCTGAGCTACAAGAATATTGCCCCATGGTGTATCGAGGTATGTCTATAAAATGTACGCCTTCACTTTCGAGATAAGTAGTGCTCGCTTGATCAGTTGTATTGGGTAAGGTTTGGGAAGTACTGATGGTAACTTCCTGTTCTTCATCTTCTATGGAAATATAGCTCGTCGGCAAATCGCTTTTTATGGGATAAAAGATGATGCTAATCTCATAGGACTCACCAGCTACTAAATTTTGCGAGGCTGTGGTGACGCTTAGTGTGTTGCCAATTATAGTAGCGGTATTGTTATCATTGGCTTTCGCCAAAACAAAACCTTCTCCTGATATACTTGAAAATCCGTAAAGATCGCCATCCTGATAAAGATCATTATATACAGTAGGCATTTCAATTGCTAGTTCTAATTGTCCGTTGCTGATATTCACTCTAGGTTTTAGATGGAAAGTTACCTTAAATCGATTGTGCCAAGTCGTAAATTCTATTCCAGTAAATCGGCCATGAGTAGAAAGACTTGGGTCAAAATTGAGACTATCGATCACCCGTCGGTTACACCAAACCCCAAATTCAGGTAACTGAGTATAGAGATGTACACCGTTCGTGTTGGTAGGTGTCGCACTTTTTTGGTGGATCACTCCACCATTTTGAAGTACCTTATAATCTATGTTTGCTGCTTGTAAGCTTTGGAAAGTCGTTGCCTTAGCTTGTCTTAATGCCGCTTCAGCAGAAATATTGTTTTGGACTACGTTTAAACTGTGAAAGCTGATGTCATCATAGTTGACACTAAATGCATATGCATTGGTATGATTAACAAACTGATAGGAAGTGATCGATGAATTTTTGAAACTCTCGTCCCAGTAGGTGTGATTGAAGATATGATTTAGATTGGTATATGTTTCTGCGGGGATTTCGTCCATGATGTTTTGAGCAATGGATAACTTGTAAAACGAAATAAGCAGAAGGATACAGAAGACAAACTTCTTTTTGTAGAAAGAGCGCATACGATAGTTTTGTGTGTGTGTGTGTCTGTGACTATTGGGCTAATATTAAAGATTCCTAATTCTGATTTCAAAATTAGGAATCTTCTGCTTAAAATGTGGCAGAAATCAGGCCATTATTTAGAGGCTTTATTTTGTAGCATTTTCTTTTGGGAAAGATGCTGACTGCGAATTTAGTCTCCATCCACCAACTCCTCGATCACCTCAGTCTCCATCTGAATGCGGCGCAACTCTGCCTCCATCTGCTCCCTTTCCTTTTTTCGCTTCCAATACTGCCAGCCCAACAATCCAATCACCAATACCAATCCCCCACCTACAGCTGTCATAAGTGGAAAGGGGCTTTCCAAATCAAGTGCCTCCTGGCTCCCAATCGAAATAAATGATGCCCAGAAAAATGGATGCGCCATATGATGTTGATTACTGGCAATATAATCTTGCTTAGCTTCTCGAAGTGCCAAGTCTTTTTTCTTGTCTTGCTGTAATTCTTGATAGAAGGAAGCCATCAAGTCTGTCGCCTTGGAATCACTGACTTTCCATAAGCTAGTGATTAGGTTACGAGCTCCGGCAAAGGAAAAAGCTCGGGCAGTACTCATTACACCTTCACCTCGTTTCAATTCACCAGCAGCGGTTTCGCAGGCGCTGAGCACGACCATCTCGGCTTTGAGATCGAGATTGTAGATGTCTACACCGAATAGGATATTTTCATCGGCTTTGGTTTGCTCGTCGGAGGTGAAGGCGATGTAAGAATAGGCACCGGATTTTTCGTTGGCCACACCGTGGGTCGCGAAGTGAATGGCTTTATAATCAGAAGCGTTTTTGAAAAAATTGGATTTATTGGCTTCCGATTTGATTAGGCTTTTGCCTTTACAGAATTTTAGAATGGTAGCGATTTCATTTTCGTTGTGTTCTAAAGGAAGTAGTGACTCGGAGCGCAAAGCAATCCCTTGATAGGGGCTCAAAAAAGAGGGTGCTATGGCCAATAAGTTATTCGCCGCAGCGCTACGATGAGTAGCTTCCATCTCATCCATCAGTGTGGTGGAATAGTTGTAAGAAAAATTATAATGATCGAGCAAGTAGTCGTGGGTTTTAAACTCCCAGGCATTTTCTGGATAGGTTTTTAGCAAGGCGGCAAAGGGGAGATAATTGAGCATACCATCTGGAATGACGATGACATTTTCATGTAAATATGGTTCGATGGGTTCTACCAAAAATTTATATAAGGTATGTGCAGAAACCACATAGGCCGCATTCAGCGAATCTCGCTGCTCGCTTTTAATTCGATAGTTGCGCATACTATTGTAATAACTCTTTATCTCTTCTTTAAAGTCGAGTTGCTCATCCAACTTTTGAAAACGAACAACATCTTTGTTAATTACAAAAACATAAGCGCCCTCATCTCCTACAAAATATTCGAGAATAGTATTATCGTCTTTTAATCTATTTTCCTGAACGTGTTTTAATCCAGCATTTTGTGTAGCATATTTCAGACTGTGGTATTTTGGGTACTTTTCTTCAAAGGTTTGAATCAGTTGTTCGTATTGGACTTTCAAGTCAAAAAGTTCTTGACTAACTAAAGCCAATTCATCCGATTCTATTTGTTCGCCACCAGCTTCAAATTTGTGTTTTGCTTTTTTCTTTTTGGTGATGGCAATCTTTAGTTGTTGCTCCTTAGCTAATAGAGTTTCTGGAATTCCTGCAAATTTTTCAGCTTTTGTTTGCAAGACCGCTTCCATGAGTTGATTGCTTTTACTTTTTTCAGAATAGGTGAAGGCGGTATTCACATGCGCTTGATTTTGGTCAATTCCATAAAGCAAATAACTAACTTCAATGGCTTTTTCATAAGTCGAATAAAAGATATTTACTAGATTCTGCCTTGAAGCAGATTCTCTTACGTTTAGCTTCATCGTGTCAATTACATCGATGGCAGCTTTGGCTGTCACCTTGGCCGCATAAAGATCTTCGACCTTGGACTCCGCATGATATTTTTCTAATAAGAGCCCAAGCTTTGCATCCAAGCCTTCTGCTAAAACTTTGGTTGGTACAGTAACTTTTTCATAAGAGTAGTCCGTCTCAACATAAGCAACCTGATCAAATAAATTTTGAAAGATAGCTAAAGCTTCTCCATACTTTTTCTCCGCCTTATAGACATTGGCTATTCCATAGTTCGCTGCAAAATATTCATCCAATTGTAAATCTGGCAAAAATTGATTGAGCTCTATTGATTTGTGATAATGAGATATGGCATTCTCTTTTCTTTTTGGAAGAGACATAAGACAGTCTCCGATGATTCGGTGGATATAATGCTTTAGTCGGTAGTTATTTTCTTTTAATGTAGCTAGAGTCGAAAGGGATGCTTCTAGGTATTCAATAGCTAAACTGGGGTTTTGGGATTCTAGGTAGGTTAGGCCCATGC
>CAKZUK010000221.1 GCA_937921775.1 uncultured Saprospiraceae bacterium | reverse complement strand
TTTTTACTAAGTATTCGTTACGATGATTTTGAGCAAGATTTTTCATCAGAAGCATCGGATGCTACTCAGCATGAATTGCATACCGTTTACAATCAAATCACTGATAAGTTCCGTAATCTTCGCTCCGAAAAAGAAGTGCAGAGTCAATTGATGCAAACGATTCTGGGGAATGTAGATACGGGTATTTTTTGTACAGATAAGGAAGGAAATTGTAAAATGATAAATACTGCATTGAAGCAATTGCTGAGGCGCTCGTATATTCCCACTTTCGATTCTCTGGATCAGATTACACCTAACTTGTACGCTGAACTAAAAGATATAAAACCTGGGGAGCGAAAAATAATTAAAGAAGTAATACAGACAGAAATAGTACAAATTGCGATTCAGTTATTTGTTTTGAAAATCAAAGAAGAAGAAATAAAAGTCTATACCTTTTATAATATCTACAATGAATTGTCTGATCAGGAAGTAAAGTCTACACAAAAGTTGATTCGAATTTTGGCACATGAGATTATGAACTCTATTGCTCCAATTGCGTCCTTGAGTTCTTCTGCGATGCAACTAGTACCAGAAGATCAGCTTATCGAGAAAGAGGAGGCGGAGCAAATTCGAGAAGTTTTTCAAATCATTCATAAACGAAGTGAAGGGCTGATGAGTTTTACGGACACTTACCGAAAGCTGACTCGCGTTCCACCTCCACAGTTGAAGCCGATTAACCTAAGTGTTTTCTTCAAAGAAATTCATAAGCTAATCGAACAGGAGTTGAAGGCAAAAGGAATCACTTGGGATTTGAAATTTCTATATCACGAAATTAAATTGATAGCCGATCCAATTTTACTGGAGCAGGTGTTTATCAATATTTTGAAAAATGCAATGGAAGCTTTAGATGGTATTGAGAATCCAACCATTTCTATTTTGGTAGATAAGACACCACAAGGAAAATCCAACATTCAAGTCAGTGATAATGGGGAAGGAATTCCAGAAGATATTTTAGATCAAATCTTCATTCCATTCTTTACTACTAAGAAAAATGGATCTGGTATTGGGATGAGCTTGTCGCAACAGATTATCCGCTTGCATGGTGGGAATATTCATTTGCAGAGTAAGGTGGGAGCTGGGACTATGGTTAGTGTTAGTCTTTGAAGTCAAAGAGGCAGTGGCAATTGCAGTGGCAATTTTTCTTCTGACGTAGAAAAGTTGTTATTAAAAATATTGTATTCTGATATAAACAATATAGTTAAAACCTCAAGTTGAATCTTCTAAGGACTGTTCGGCTCCTTCGTCGCTCGGGATGACAAAACTGAAATGGCACAATTACAGTTTTCCTTCTAAGATGGAGGGTATCGAATAGGGTGTGTCAGCACACAGATTTATAGGAGCAGGTGTGGAGATGACATATTTTGAAAAAATTGAGCTTAGTGCTTAAACTTTTCTTAAAATGGTTCATCTACCGATTTTTTAAAGCTAAATACCTGTATCTTTTAAACTCAATTGACATTATACTATTTAGGTGGCTAAAGACCGGCAGCCAAAATTTAGATAAATTGGACTTATTCTTAAATATCAACAAAAAATATCACAGTATGAAAAACAAGCAATCCATTTATGTATTCCTTTTACTGCTTTGCACAACAGTAGTTTACAGCCAAGAAGTAGAAGAGGCGGAAACTACCACTGATGTACAGACAGAGCAAGTATTACAGTTACAAGGCGAAAGAGAAGGTAGTAGCCGAATATTTAGAGTAGTAGAAACGATGCCTCAATTTTCAGCTTGTGAGGATGAGCTCGATAAAAAAGAGCAGAAAAAATGTGCAGATGTGGCAGCCATCAAATTTATTTATACAAATATAAAATATCCTCAAGTTGCCCGTAAGAATGGAACACAAGGAACTGCAATTGTTAGTTTTATTGTAGAGGCAGATGGTAGTCTGACTAACTTTGAAATACTTAAAGATCCGGGAGATGGCTGTGGTGAAGAGGCAAAACGAGTATTGGAAAGTATGCCGAATTGGATTCCTGGAACCCAGCGCGGCGAAGGTGTTGCGGTGAAAATGAATTATCCTGTGCAGTTTCGATTGGAGAATGGAAAGAAGCGTAAGAAGACGAAGAGGAGATATAATTAAGGAGATAAAAGTGCCAATCAAAATGAAAAAAACCGCAGTTTGCATATGCAAGCCGCGGTTTTTTTCAAGCTTTATTTTCTAAGTCATCACAGCCCCTTTTGAAGTACCACAGATTTGGTGTAAGGCTTGTCACCTTCTACTCTAAGATGAACATAGTAAATCCCCGAAGGAAGGTCTCCCGGTTCCCATCTAAACTCATGCATACCTTTATTCATTTTGCGATCAACTACAGTGGCTACTTGGGTACCCCACTGATCGTAGATCATAAGGTTGACTTGTTTTTGGTCTAGGAGAACGAACTCTACCTTTGCAGATTCATGAATTGGATTTGGCGAAACTTTAAATTCATCTGCTAAGCTTGCTCTTTGATTATTAGCATTGGTAGTTATTTCTATAACACCGTTTTCACCAATGGAGCTATATTTTTTTACTGCCAGATACTTGAACAAATGTTTAACACCTAAAATTTTATCAGGATCTAAAGCTTCTACAAATGCAGGTGTACTTTCATTAGCTTCAGGAAATATAATCTGATTATCCACCACATAAATCATGTTGGATGTCACTTGATCTTTATTTGATTTTAAAAGCTTAGGAAATACAAACTTCGCATCACTGTTTTTGTAAAATAACCAGACATCATTTTTCCCAGCTTCGCCATATTTCGCCAAGGCAGTTTCTCCAGTGATCAATACAAGCGAATCAAATTGTGGAATAGCTAAAATTTCATCTGGCCACATACCAGCTTTTGTTTGGTCTAGTTTTTTGTCATTCAGAAAACAGAGCGGTGCATTCAAGTCACAAGTCATATTGAACGTAACCTGTCGCATGATGAGGATGTCTTCCTTATTGATACCTGATTCCGGCCATTCTGATTCGCTGGCATGAAGTTTAGATATTTTTTGATCGTTAATTAGTTCATTCTCAAGTTCTGTCTCACTTGCGAGTAGACTCGTTTCCTCTTTATTGTAATTGTAGTAATAAAGGTAAGCGCTTTTAGTGTTGTATAATTTGAGTGATAACTTCTCATCCAGCATGAAAAAAGAATCTACTTCTGCTAATGCTCTAATCGCTGGCGGATAGCAATGCCCCTCAGGTACCTCAAGATACTGGTCGTTCAAAACATGATATGCTTTCTTATCATCATTGCAGCTGTTGGATGATATGCTAATTGGGCCACCTGCAGTACCTAGTATTCCTGGTTTTTCATTCAACTCACGGATTTCAGCTTTGTGCAAAACTTTAAAAGTATGCTGCGTTAGTTGAACATCCGGATCAGTATCTTTTTCAAAGGGCCACCAACCTTTCTTTTTCTTTTTGTCTTTTGTGAAAATTTCGTAGGCAGCTTCAGGACTAGTTTCATTATATTTTTTCTTAAACTGGTCAGCAGCTAATCGGTGCATTGAATGGACCTCTTCCGGTTCTAATTTTTTAGCGTTTAATTGATCTTTAAGAATGGATTCTCCATTTAGAAAAAAGCGTGTTTTGTCATTTGGAGAATCTGCGGTTAGTACTGCTTTGTTGTTCTTATCTTTTTTAAAACCTAGCTTTCCAATCATACTTGGTTTGTCGAATGTATTGATGTAAGGATAAGTGCAGTCAGATATTGGATGACCTTCGCTCGGTAGTACGATAGATTGATTATCACCACTGCCGCGCAAGTCAAGCGGACGTTCGCGATTCCAATCAAGTGAGATAGTAAGGTGAATCAATTTTTCAATGTGCATCATAGATGATACCTTGTTGGCTAATCTGAAGTCAGCTCTGATGCTTTCCAGTAATCCAAAGGGTGAGTATGAAAGACCTGTAAACTCCGCAATCACATTTTGTTCAGCAAAGGCAGCTTTGATCTTGTCCAATTGTTCTTGAGTAGTAGAAGGAGTGATGACAAAGAGCATCGCCTCAGATGGTGTGATTTGTTCAGGGAACCCTCCCGTGTTCACTGTTTTTTCTAATGGATTGGTAAAAGCAAAAAGTAATAATCCCGTAAATATAAGTGAAGAGAAAGCCAAGCTCCTCTTACTTCTTGGGGTGGATTCGGAGTAGCCGAAGAGCCGTTTGATTCGGGTGGTAAAGTTCCCGCTTGTTCCTGTTGCAGACATAGCTAATATATTTTTTGATGATAAAAAAGAAGATTGAATATGCGTTAAAGTTTTAGCGTAGAGTAGTGGGTCTTGGCAAGCATTGACAGCCATGTCATCGCAGGCATGCTCGCGGATTTGACGAATATTTTTGGAGATCCACCAGATGCCAGGATGGAAAAAGAAAATGATTTCCAATAAAGATTGGATAATGTTGACTAGGTAATCGGAACGTTTGATATGTGCTAGTTCGTGCAGTAAAAGTGCTTCCACCATATTAGGTGTCAGATTCGAAAACATGCCAAGCGGCACCAATATAATTGGTTTGAAATGACCCATTGTTACAGGTTCATTCACCAAGGCTGACTTGAAGAATTGTACATTTTTTTGAACACCAATTTTAAGTTTTAGTTTTTGAAGACGCTCAAGCCAAAATGCTTCTACGGGACTGAGTGCTTTCGTTTTTAAGCGTCGGACTTGTAGCCAAGCTCCAATGAATCGGAGAATTAAAAACAGTGTTCCCATTAGCCAAAGAATAACGAGAATTGGGAGATAACGCTCAAACTGATAAAGTCGATCTTCCCAATTCAGAGGTGTTTGTTCCAAATTTGTATTTGTGAAATATCGATTGTTTTTGGTCGCAATAGTAATCTGGCTTTCGGTATTTATTTTAGCTTCTAATGGCGCCAACTTTATTGCTTGGTCAAAATGTTGGTACTGCTCAGCAAAGGTATATCCGCTCCAAAGGCATATCGTAATGAGACTAATAACAGCAAAGCTATACGCAAGGTTGCTGCTGTATTTTTCAGCAGACTTCAACACGAACTTTAAGAGCAGAGCAAGCAAAGTTATTTGCCAACAGGCATGCAATAGCGCCCAGCCAATACTATGCACCACAGGGTTGGCGTATAATTCCTGAATGAAATTCATAGCAATTTATTTAGTTTTCTTTTTTTGTTGATCCAGCCATTTTTGGAGTTCATCCAACTCTTCCTTTGAAGTTTTTGATTTGCCAAGCGCATGCATAACTAAGTCCATTGGTGAACCTTCAAAAACGTTATCCACGAATTTGCTAAACATACCCTGCTTGATTTCATTTTCTTTAGGGATGGCAGTATATAGATGTGTTTTTCCTTCTTTTATGCGAGTCACCATCTTCTTGTCATCATGCATTCGTTGCATCTGTTTGAGAATAGTGGTATAGCCTACCTCTCTTTTCTTAGAGAGTAATTCGTGAATCTCGCGTACCGTAGAAGGCTGGTGTTTCCACAAAATTTGCAGAATCTCTAGCTCCGCTTCACTTGGTTTAAATAATTGTTTTTTTGACATATTGTGTTGTTTTGACTAGCTGATGAATACCTGAAGTGTATCGCTCAACTGCTATGATAACACAAATATAAACGACAAGTGTCGTAGATGCAAATTATTTACGACATTTGTCGTAATAAAAAATGAGGGACTGTTTTTTAGCTTTGATGAAATGGAATGTTTTCCGCAATTTCGGAGCTCAGATTAGAAGGTGAATTCAATTAGAATCGAAATCGAAATTAGAATGTTTCCCGCAATTGCGGAAGCTCACGTTAGTAGCTCATTCTAATTCTAACTCCCTTCATCCACATTCAAAATAAATCCCACCTTAAAAACATTTTCAATTTTGACAGAAGGATCGTCTTTCAATAGTTTACGAATCTTAGAAATGAAAACATCAAAGCTTCTACCGAGAAAATAATCCTTCTTGCCATAGATGTCAAGGACAGCATCTTCTCGTTTTAAAATTTTATTTTTGTGGAGACAAAGGAGGTGGAGTACCTCGTTTTCTTTTTGGGTGAGTCGTTGGGTTTGTCCATTGAATTCTAACTCTTGGGTATCGTATTTGAATCGGTAGGCACCAACTTGAAATTCTTTTACAGGAGTTTCCGTTGTTACTGCTTTTGTAGCACGTCGCAGAATCACGTTTATCTTACAGGAAAGTTCTTCGATTTGAAATGGCTTTGAAATATAATCTTCAGCACCTACGTCGTATCCTTTTAGTTTGTCTTCCATCATTGACTTAGCTGTGAGAAAGATAAAAGGAGTTTCGTAGCCTTTGCTACGTAAAGTTTTGGCAAGGGAAAAGCCATCCATCTTAGGCATCATCACATCAAAAATACAAAGATCAAAATCATTATTCTGCGCAGCTTCTAGCCCCTCAAACCCATCCTTACAAAGTTGGGTAGAGTAGCCGTCACCTTCCAAGAAGTCAACTAAGAGAAAGCCAAGACTGGCATCATCTTCTACAATTAAAATCTTCTTTTTCATTTTGCCTGGTTTAAACGGTCGGTATACTTATCTCAAACTGGCTGCCATTATTCAATTCGCTATTCACTTTAATAAAACCTTTGTGTAGCGCCAAGGCTGTTCTCACATAAGACAATCCAATACCAAATCCTTTTGTATTTTGAATGTCTCCGGTATTCACACGTTGGAATTTTTTGAAAATATGCTCTTGGTCGTACTTACTGATGCCAATGCCATTATCTGTGAAAAGTAATTTGACAATACCATTTTGCTGGCGTAGGGAGATTTTTACAATAGGATCAGTTTCACAGTATTTCAACGCATTATCCAACAAATTGATACAAATATTATTTAAATGAAAACGATCACCTCTTACAATGTAGTCTTCTTGAGGGAAATCTAATTCAATAAGGCCACTCTTCTCTTCTCGAATCATATCCATGTATTGCACCGCATCGCTAATCACTTCCTTCAAGTTAACTTCTGTCTCATCGAGTATATATTCTCCTTTTTCCATTTTTGAAAGATACAAGACACGGTCAACTTGATGACCCAACTTAGAGCTTTCCCTTTTTATGATGTCCAAATATTTTTGATCTTTTGGATTGTTATTCTTTCGATTAAAAAGACTGAGTGCTAATGAGATGTTAGTCAAAGGCGTTTTGAGTTCATGAGCTGTGTTGTTGAAAAAATCAATATTATTTTCAGTGAGCCTTTTTTGCTGAACCAAAGCTCGAAGAATAATAAACGAGATGCTTGCTAATAGCAATGAAATCAACACTGCAGAAATAATCATGAATTTCAACTTGTCAAAAACGTATTGCTGTTTACATGGAAAGGTAACACATAATTGGACGGGTTCGTCTTCTCCACTTAAAGGAGTGAAAGAACAAGTATAACCCTTCGACTCTTTATCTACTTTGTTCGCATCGCTAACCAAAGCCATTTGATAATCCTCATCAACGCCAAAGCATGCCATTGAGCTAGAAAGTGCTTTTGCTAAATCATCTTGTTCCTGTTTAGAAATGTAAATAGTGTCCGTTCCGAAATAGCAACAATCATCTGCAGATCCACAAGTGTTGAATAACTCTAAATTCAAGTCCTTGGAATAAGTATTATTGTGTTGACTAAGTGCACTTCCCAAAGCAAGGTTTACTTTTTGATCAAACTGCTCCTCCACCAATGCTCTCGAAGTGAGTAGCCAGTTGACCTGAAATACAATTAAGAGCAACAAGGCTAGACAAACTGCCGAGAAGAGCAATGGAATTCGATAGGATGAAAAGCGATTTTTCAAAATAAAAGATCTAATTAATTACTAAGTGAACTAAGCTTACGAGTTGTTTGAAAACGACTCGGCTTACAAGTTCCGTATTTATTCTTGGATTGTAAAGAGCGTGGCCTCGAATAACAGGTCTTTAACAGGCAGGCCTATTCTTAACAAGTGAATAACAGCTAAATAACAGTTTTGTCACAGCGCCGTATAGTGATTTGCTATAATTTTGTCACAGTACTTAACCGGTATCTCAGCGGACCTGAGTGAATAACTATCGTTCTTTGGAAAATCCATGACCAACGTTAAAGTGAAATTAAAAATGACCGAAGGAAGCGTTGATTTTATCTTATCGTTGGGGTCAATCATTGGATTTGTCAAAGAATTATAACTAATACTTAATATTATGAAAATGTTTAATTTTGTTCTCCTACTCATCTTTTCTATGGGTCTTTCTGTAACTTCTTTACAAGCTCAGTCAACTGAATGTTCAAAAGCAAAAACAGCTTGCTGTAAAAAGGCAAGTGCTGATAAAGCAACTGCTACAAGTGCATCAATGGACGCAGAGAGCTGTGCAAAGAAATGTACTAAAACTACTTCCAAAGCGGCATCAACTAATTCAAAAACTTGTGGAGCCAAATCAGTAAAAGCAACTGCAAAAACAGTTAGCGCAACGAAGACAGCTGCAACAGGTAAAGCTTGTTGTTCAAAAAAAGTTTCTGCAACATGTAATAAATCAAAAGCAAGCAAAGGCGCGGCTCAGAAAGTAAATATGAAAACAGTTTCTAAAGACGGTAAAACGTCTAGCGTAAAAGCTTGCGATCCTGAAGCAAAAACTTGTTGTGGTATTTCTTGTACTGCGAACTGCTGTCAGGGAGCAAGTAAGAGTACAGCTCAGACTGCCTCTGCAAAAACAGTTTCAGCAAAAGGAAAAGCATGTGATGTAAAAAGTTGTGATCCGACTACAAAGACTTGCAAGGGTGTACCTTGTCCTGCAAACTGTTGCACTGGAAAAGCGAAAGCGAAGTCAACTTCTGTTCTTGCGGTGAAGCAGTAAAAATGAGAACAAAGGTTCATTGCTTCTAAAGTGTGCGTCCGCTTAGTATTGGCCAGGCGAGCGCGTAGTGTTTGACGAAGCTAAACAATTGTAAGTTTAAAATAAAAGAACTTCCTAAAAACGATAATCCCTAAATCTAATTTTGTTCATGGCCTGTTTACATGCCATGAACCTTTTTTTTGCAAAAAATCTAAGTACTAAGTCCCAAAACTATAAGTCATTCCTTCCTCCGGTACCATAAAAGATTTCGAGTCTACACCTTTTTCCTTCAAGGCAATAGCAAATTCTTTCTCTGCCGTCCCTTGCCCATCATCTGCTAAGGGGAAGGTTCCAAAATGCATCGCTATCGTTTGCTTGGATTGTACATCCAAATGAACCTGCACGGCCTCCTCTGGAGAAACATGAATAGGAGACATAAACCAACGTGGCTTATAAGCACCAATCGGAATCAATGACAAATCCATAGGTCCGCATCGTTCGTTAATTGTTTTGAAAATTTGGCCATAGCCAGAGTCGCCTAAGAAGTACGTTTTAAATCCTTGGTACTTCAATAAGTATCCGCACCAAAGCGTCTTGTCGCGATCAAACATTCCTCTTGCAGAAAAATGATTGGTCGGTGTAGATTGAATTTCAAAACCCATAATTGACTTCGTATCCCACCAATCCATTTCTGCTACTTTCGTAAAACCTCTTTTGCTCAGCATATTTTTTACGCCAAGTGGAACAATGATTTGTGGATCATATTTTTCGCGTAAACGGTAAAGTGTATCGAGATCCAAATGATCGTAATGATTGTGGCTCAGTAAAATCAAATCAATTTGTGGTAATGCCTCAAAAGCAAGTCCAGGAGGGCGCATCCGTTTTGGGCCAGCCCATTGAAATGGGCTGCAACGTTTTGACCAAACTGGATCAGTCAAAATGTTTTTGCCATTCGCTTGAATGAGGAAAGTGGCGTGATTGACAAAAGTGATTTTAGTACCTAGAGTGGGAGGGGGAGGCATCGCTTCTGTGCGTACGTAAGTTTCGTAATTTTCAGTATACGGCTCGGGTTTTCTGGTGAGTCCGTATTTTAAAACAGCAGGAAAATTTTGAGCAGGAAGTCCGTCGGGGTTTAGAAATTTCTTACCATCGAAGTGATCGCTTATGGGCCCTTGGTAGCCTTTTTCAGATAATGAAAATCCGATAATGATTACTAAAAGGATGAAGAGAAGTAAGGCTGTGCAAAGGTAAAAGATCATGAAGAAATGTTGGTTTAGAGGCTGTGTTTTACCAGGTTAAAAAGATGGGGAAATTAGAATTAGAATATTTCCCGCAAAGGTTAGGCTTGATTTTTTTTACGATAGAAGTGCATTCTAATTCACATTATTCAGATCTTATTCGCCAAAATTTGCTTAGTAATATTACTAGAATATTTCAAAATATTCAAAGCCGTTTCACTATTAGCCAATTTCAATTTTTTGAAAATCAACAAAGCTTCGCCATTACTTTCAATGTGATAAACATCGTCATGCTCAAGAAAAGAAATTAGTTCTTTATTAAAAAATTCTTTGATTGCTTTTTCATCATCACCCATCAATAAAAATTTCTTAGAGAAATTGGTGTAGAGCTGAAAGTCAATATCCTTATAGCCAGAGAAAGCCATAACGCGATCAAATATTTTATCAAATAATCCTTCTTTTTCTAAAATGAAATTAGGAAGCTCTTGAGGCAAAAAGGCGACTAGTACCGTAGAGTGAAAAACCTCAGAGGCAAGTCCAGCTCCTTCGTTGAAAGTTACATCCGCCATTTCCCATTTGATTCCCGTATCTTTAAATTGACCTGAGATACAATTTTCTTTCCGTTCAATAGGTCGTATTTCAAAGAAGTGGAAATTGCGGAGATAAGAAGTATTCCAGTCGACTTTACTTGTGAATTCGAAACCATGCTCTTCTGCCATGTTTTGCAAAGCAAGTTGACGAGGTGATAGATCTTGGTTGACAGGTGTCGTCAATATCTTCAATGCTCTATTGTGAGGGGAAGTAGAGATGTGGTTTTCAAGTCCACTAAAGGTTACATTCCCACCACTATTGGTTTGATCTTTCAAAAAATTAATAATGCTTTCCATAAAAGTAAGGCCGACTAATCGGGCTTCTTTCATATTGATATTGACTTGGCTACCACTTGGAATATTTTCAAGTATTCGATTAATCTTTGGAACCACCATAAAGTTTGCAATGCCTCTTACGTCGATTTGATAAGTCCCATCTTCGAGTTGGACGGCTTCAGGTTTGGCTTTAAACACCATTCTAAAAAAGGTTTTCAAAGGCACTCGTGCAAGTAATGCATGTACCAAGAAGGTCAGTAAAGTACCTCCAATCATTCCCCACAATAAATCGCTATAAAGTGTGATGACAGTAGTTGCAATCATAAACAATAGTTGCTCAAAGCCCAGTGCGCTTATTTGTTCAAAAACTTTTGGTGAGGCTAGTTTGAAGCCAATGTAAACTAGAATCGCAGCTAGTGCAGCCAAGGGGACTGTTTGAATGGCTGGTGCCAAAAGAATAAGGAATACAATCAATAGTAAGCCATGATAAAAGTTAGACCATTTCGTCTTTGCATTATTGTGAATGTTGACCGTGCTTCGAACGATAACCGTGATGATCGGTAAACCACCAATAGCTCCTGCTGCCATAGTTCCCAATCCAACACCAATTAAATCACGATTAAGATTCGATTTTCGTTTGTATGGATCTAGTTTGTCCACAGCTTTAGCCATCGCTAAGGTTTGAATAGAAGCTATGATCCAGATGGAAAGTACTGCTACCCAAAATTCAGAACTGTTGACTCTGCTAAAATCCGGGAAGATTAAAACGGCTTTAATTTGATTTATGATATTAAGGGTGTTGTCCCAGAAATTTGGAAGAGATTGGTAATCTTTCCCTAGAATATTAATTAAATATTCTGGACCAACGTGATAGTCTTTCCCTAAAAAGGAAATATTGTGTCCTTCAAAAAAATTAAAAATATAAACAAAAGGAATAGAAGCAAGCAGTACCCAAAGTGATGCTGGGAAGAATTGAAAAATTCGCCACTTGATTTTGGGGATGACAACCAAAAGCACCACTCCTAGAAATGAAATCAAAAAGATAAAGGGATTGATGTTGGGAATTTGTTTAAAAACATCCATCAGCTTCCCTACGGTATTAGTAGCGGTAGAGGTCGTACCCATCGCAACATGCATCTGGCTCGCAAAAATAATGATACCAATGGCGACCATGACTCCTTGAATCACTGAGGAAGGAATCAACTCCGCTATTCGCCCTAGCTTCAACAATCCCATCAATACCTGCAAACCGCCAGCTATACAGATCGCAGCCATTACATAATTCAATGTGTTGCCTGAGCCATCGTCTAAACTAACAATTGCAGACAGAATAACCGCAATCAAACCGGCAGCAGGCCCATTAATGGCCAGATGGCTTCCTCTAAAGAGTGTCACCACAACTCCACCGATAATAGCCGAGATGACCCCCGAAATAGGAGGAACACCTGAGGCAACCGCTATTCCAAGCCCCAATGGTAAAGCGACCAGCGAAACACTGATGGCAGCGAGGAAATCAGACCGCCAATTCTGGATTAGGCCTCTAACCCCCGTTTTCGGAGGTGAATGCGAAATGTTTACAGACATATTGTATTGCTAATTCTTGTATTCTAGAGGTCTTGCTTGAAATATCGCCTGTATTTATATTAAATAAGACCTTACTTATAATTCTAAATCCAGAATATTGTTCACTCTTTTTAGTTTAATTACCTTTGCGGCGCGATTAAATGAACTTTGAACTGTTTATCGCCAATTTAAAGGTGTTCTATTTTGGATACCCAATATAATAAAGGACTGTTCAAAACCCAATAATTAATTGATTTTGTGGGAGAAACAGCTTCGAAACTCAAAATAAATAGAGTGAGTATAATATCAGAAATAGAAAAACGCCGCACTTTCGGCATCGTGAGTCACCCGGATGCCGGAAAGACAACCCTTACAGAGAAGCTTTTGCTTTTTGGTGGAGCTATCCAAACGGCTGGTGCTGTAAAGTCGAATAAGATTAAACGTGGTGCAACTTCCGATTTTATGGAGATTGAGCGACAGAGAGGAATCTCGGTTGCAACTTCTGTAATGGCATTTGACTACAGAGACAAAAAGATCAATATTCTTGATACGCCTGGTCACAAAGATTTTGCAGAAGATACCTATCGAACGCTTACGGCGGTGGATTCAGTAATTGTTGTTATTGATGTTGCAAAAGGTGTGGAGACTCAAACAGAAAAATTGGTGGAGGTTTGCCGAATGCGAAATACTCCTATCATCGTTTTTATCAATAAACTGGATCGCGAAGGCTTAGATGGGTTCGATTTGTTGGATGAGGTGGAACAAAAACTTGGACTGCGTGTCACACCACTAAGTTGGCCAATCGGGATGGGGCAGCGATTTAAAGGCGTTTACAATCGATATGAAAAGAAATTGAATCTTTTTAGCCCGCACGGAAAGCAAACTTCTGATGACCTAATCGAATTTACAGATTTGTCAAACCCGGATCTGGAAAAATATGTAGATATAGGTCCTGCCAAGGAACTTCGCGAAGAAGTCCATATGATAGAAGAGGTGTATCCTGAATTTAATAGAGAAGAATACCTGGAGGGGAAACTTTCTCCAGTCTTTTTCGGTTCTGCCATTAATAATTTTGGAGTGAAGGAATTGTTGGACTGCTTTGTAGAAATTGCACCAACGCCATTGGCACGTGATACAGAAGAACGAAGAGTGGAACCTGATGAAGACAAATTCTCTGGCTTTATTTTTAAGATTCATGCAAACATGGATCCTAAACATCGTGATCGAATTGCCTTCCTTCGAATTTGTTCCGGCAAGTTTGAACGAAATACCAATTATCTACATGTTCGTAACAAAAAGAAAATAAAATTCTCAAACCCAACTGCCTTTATGGCAGAAAAGAAATCGGTGGTTGACGAGGCTTATCCCGGAGACATAGTTGGATTATACGATTCTGGAAACTTTAAAATCGGAGATTCGTTGACTGAAGGGGAAGTGCTACATTTTAAAGGTATCCCAAGTTTTTCTCCGGAACAATTCCGATACGTCAATAATGCAGACCCGCTCAAGTCCAAACAGTTGGCCAAAGGAATTGATCAGCTAATGGATGAAGGTGTCGCTCAGCTTTTTACCCGCCAGTTAAATAATCGAAAGATTATCGGCACGGTAGGTGCACTGCAGTTTGATGTTATCCAATATCGTTTGAAACATGAATACGGTGCTTCCTGTAACTATGATCAACTGAACTTGCATAAAGCTTGTTGGATTCATACAGAAGATAGGGCATTGATGAAGGAGTTTATGGATAAAAGAAAAAGAGACATGGCAATAGATAAGGATGGAAAACCTGTCTTCTTAGCCGAGTCCGCATGGATGCTAAAAATGGCCCAGGAGAATTTTCCGGAAATGGAATTTCACTATAAGAGCGAATTTTAAGCAAAGATCACGAATCATAGATCTATTTTAAGAAAAAACAAAAACAACAAGCCCATCGGGCTTAAACACCATTAAGCTCGATTAAAACTGAGGAGCGAAAAAAATAAATAAAAATGGCAAATCAAGACGATCAATTCAAGAAAGTTGTAGCACACAGTAAAGAATACGGATTCATCTTTCAGTCAAGTGAAGTGTACGACGGTCTCGCTGCTGTATATGACTATGGTCCTTACGGATCGGAACTAAAAAAGAACATCAAGGAATATTGGTGGAAATCAATGGTGCAAATGAACGAAAATATCGTAGGAATTGATGCGGCTATTTTCATGCATCCAAAAACATGGAAAGCTTCTGGTCACGTTGATGCTTTTAATGATCCAATGATCGATAACAAAACTTCCAACAAACGATACCGTGCAGATCAGTTGGTAGAAGAATATGTGGAAAATAAGGTAATGAAGAAGGCACAAAAAGAAATCGACAAAGCGAAAAAACGTTTTGGAGATGCCTTTAATGAAGAGGAGTACAAAACCACCAACCCAAGAGTAATGGGTTATTTAGAGAAATCTAAAACAATCCTAACACGTCTGAATACTTCTTTAACCAATGAAGACTTAGAGGATGTAAAAGCATTGATAGAAGAGTTAGAAATTGCTTGCCCTGAATGTGGATCAAGAGAATGGACAGATGTGCGTCAATTCAATCTGATGTTTAACACACAGTTGGGCACTATAGCAGGAGAGGCTGGTAAATTATACTTACGTCCTGAAACTGCGCAAGGTATATTTGTGAATTTTTTGAATGTACAAAAATCAACACGTCAGAAGATCCCGTTTGGTATCGCACAAATTGGTAAGGCATTTAGAAACGAGATCGTAGCTCGACAGTTCATTTTTAGAATGCGTGAATTTGAGCAAATGGAAATGCAATTTTTCATCCGACCTGGTACACAGAAAGAATGGTATGAGCACTGGAAAGAAGCTCGAATGAAATGGCACCAAGCTTTGCATCCAGCAAGTAAGCTGCGTTTTCATGATCACGAAAAATTAGCGCATTATGCAGATGCAGCACTAGATATCGAATTCGAATTCCCATTTGGATTTAGAGAATTGGAAGGTGTGCATTCTCGAACTGATTTTGACTTGAAGCAACACCAAGAAATGTCAGGTAGGAAACTACAATATTTCGATCCGGAATTGAACGAAAGTTATGTACCATATGTAATGGAAACTTCTATTGGTTTAGACCGAATGTTTTTAGCAACTTTATCTACTGCATTGCAGGATGAAACGGTTCCTGATGCAGATGGAAAAGATTCGACTCGTAGAGTATTGAAATTACATCCGGCACTAGCGCCTATAAAATGTGCAGTACTACCCTTACTGAAAAATAAAGAAGAACTGACTTCTAAGGCACGTGAGATTTTTGACAAAATCAAACTCTCTTTCAATTGTCAATATGATGAGAAAGATGCAATCGGTAAACGCTACCGTCGTCAAGATGCAATCGGTACGCCATATTGCATCACCATCGACTTTGAAACGTTAGACGATAACATGGTGACGATCCGTGATAGAGATACTTTGAAGCAAGAGCGAATCTCAATTGATAAGATTGAAGCGATTGTATTGGAGAAGACCGATATGCGTCAGTTGTTTTAAAAATGCAAAGATCGCTAAGCCCGCGGGCTGAAGAGCGGAAAGTTGGATTGCTGAGCTGAGAAACAAAACACTGAGCCAATCATTAAAGCCATCATTAGTTGAAAAACGGATGATGGCTTTTTTTATCGAACACGTTTTGAAACCATATATCG
>CAKZUK010000220.1 GCA_937921775.1 uncultured Saprospiraceae bacterium | reverse complement strand
GTTAAGAATTTGAATGCATTGTTTTTTAGTGAGGACGATTCCAATATTTTTAAGAATGGCCTAAGCTATTTGAGAAAATTTGGAAGAAGTCATCGCTGAAAAAGAACATTCAAAAATTAAATAAATTTATGTTACAGAGTACTTAGTTAGAAGTAAAAAACGATGTTGACTAGATCGTTTTTTGATCTTATTTTTCAACTTAGACTTACTTTTCTTTTATGGTGAAGAAAAAAGTAGTTCCTTCATTCAAGGTGGAATCAAGCCAGATTTCACCTTCATGTTGTTCGACTATTTTTTTCACCATAGCAAGTCCTATCCCTGTGCCTTCATATACTTCTTTAGAGTTGAGTCGTTTGAAGATCATAAATATTTTGTCAAAATACTCGGGATTAATTCCGATGCCATTGTCTTTTACAGAAAACAACCAATGGTCTTCCTTTTTAATACAATTGATGGTGACCTCAGGTTGCTTGCCCTCTATAGAAAACTTGACAGCGTTGGAAATCAAGTTTTGAAAAAGTTGCTTTAATTTTATACCATCAGCCTTAATCGAACTTGGTATATCATTTAAACTAACAATAGCATTTTTCTCTATGATATCTTCCCTCATTTCATGGCACAGACCTTTGATAAGGTCTCTTAAATCTAAATCCTCAATATTGATATCCGCAGTATTGACTTTCGAGTAAGATAAAATATCCATCACTAAGCTTCGCATATTTTTACCCGAACTTATAATAAAGTCCATGTACTCTATTTCTTCTATAGAAAGTTTTCCTTCTAGACTTTTTTTCAGTAACTGTGTAAAACTAATAATACCTCTCAGCGGTGTTTGCAAATCATGAGATGCGAAATAAGCAAAATTTTCTAATTGTAAGTTAGCTGTGATATAGGTTTGCAACTCCTCGTTCTTCTCATTTAGTTTAAGTTCACTATTGTAAAGACTGGTAATATCTCTTAAAAAAGAAATAATCTTAGGACTTTTGGGATCACTTTTATCTAAGGTCAATTCTGTAACAACTCGAATGATTTCTCCTGTTTGTTTTTTCAACCAAAAAGAAACTTCTGCTTTCCCATTCTTCAGTGTTTCTTCCATTTTTAAAGCAAATAGTTTCTTTGGGCTTTTACCTTCAGAAATATCATCACCATAAAAGTCATCAGGAGACAGTTTTTTTAATTCTTCAAAACTGGAAACTCCAAATAATTGCAATGCCTTATCATTACACACTATAGGTTGTCTCGCATTAAAGTCAGTATAAATAATTCCTTCATGCGAGTTTTCAAATATATCTTTGTATTTTTTCTCGGCAGCTTTTTGTGCCTGTTTTTCCATAATACGTTTGGTACTATCTTGAAAGATAATAAACGCTTCCCCATAGTTACGAAAGGTAGGAACAACATTGGCGTGTACAATCATATGCTCTCCATTACTTTTCACGAATGCACCTGGTGTTTTAAAAGATTCGCCGCTCATTACCTTAAGGCCATGATCTTTTGTTTCTTCATGAAAATCTATTCCTGGAAAAACTGGAGAGAATTGAGGTACAAATTGAAATCGATTAATCTTTAATATCTCTTCTTTTGATTGGTAACCAAAGATACGTAATGCAGATGAGTTACAATCAACCACCTGCTCATTATTATAATCATAAATCATAATACCATCTACAATATTTGTATAAAGCGCATCAAATGTAGATTTTGCGATAAGCAGTTCCTCCATCTTTTTAACTCTAACGGTAGAGTTTCTAGATGCACCTATCAGCGAAATAGTATTTTCTGTTTTGGAATGAATACTTAAATGTAAAGAAATAAATTTGTCTTCCTCTCCATCCGTTTTTATTTCTAAATTATCACTAAAATCATTAATCTCACCACTTTTCATACCTGCAATGGCTTCTGCCAATACCCCCTTACTAAGTGGAGTAACGAATTGATAAATAGAAGCTCCTACTACCATTTCCGAAGTGGCACAAATGACATTTAAAAAAGCTTCATTAGCGTAAGTTATTATGTCACAATCCATATAAATGAGTCCTACTTTATTGTGTTTAACAATATCCTCATATGGTATTTTAACATCCTTTTCTGTATAATAAATACTAGTATCCATTTACTGGGAAATTTTAAATAACAAAATTTAATTAAAACAAACTTGAGATTTCAAGAGGTAGGTTTTCAATTTATATGTTTTTTTCAACGCTTCTTATCAGAAAAGACTGGTAACCAATAAGAATACGTATTAGTTTGTTTGGACTATCAAGAGGCAAGCTTAGAGGCTAGTAGTCTCAATGATTAATCTAATCTTTTGTATTGCAAGCACTGAGCCAGTTTAATGGAAAATAATAGAGAAATTATTTTTAAAACTTGACTACTAAAAGCAAACACGTCTTTTATAATGATCAAGACCGAAATCTAGTAAATATAAATTTATAATAAGCTTTGGTAAGAACGCCTACCTATAGGTTTAAACGTTGCTTATTTTATTCTGTTACAGTAAGAAGTAGCATCTATGAGACTTTTCAATGGGCTAAATTTAAATCATAATCCTTTGTAGTCATATTTACTACTTTGTCTTATTAATCCTGTGTCAATAATCCTGTGTCACTAATTTTGAGTTTCTAACTTTAATATTCGATAATCTTATCTAGGCTTGACCTAAGGCCATCTACCATCAAGACACGCGCTCTCTCAACTCTTCTCTAATTATTTTCAGGCCAGGAAACAAAGAAGCCATACCTACTATAGAACAAATAACGATAACTAAACCCGGCATCTTAAGCTCCTCACCTGCCATATAATCTCGATAAATAAAATAAATCAAGGCTAAAATGATTGGCAAAAAAAGTCCTATCAATACTTTAGTGTTTCGCTCTTTTTCATTGAGTTCAACAACTGTCAAATCTTTAAGTTCTTCCTTTTTCATCTTTTAATACTTTATACATTAATTTGATTATTTGCTCAAGTAATTTAGCCAATCAAGGCTGACTTTTACAGAAAACAGTTCCTTTTGCTTACTATACAAAAGGAACTGTTTTCAATGAGCAGTCACTGTTCAAAAAAACAATGCAGGTTTCTTCTATACTTTTTCAATCGTTTTCAACAATATAACTCTTTGTCAAACACATCCAAAACATTATCAAAGCCTCGTGACGGTCATACGTATTTGTATTGTTATACTTTAAATTCATTAGTAGCTATTCATTTCTTTAGCCAATTAAATCCCAGCCCCATCAGCAATCACATCAACCCACCTTCCAGGTTCCCTTGCCGAAATCGTATTATCGTACATCGCCTCACAAGTCACCGTAGGCAAATAATAATGGCCCAAATAAGCCGCATTTAACTGCACCCGATAGACCTGCTTCTGAGCCTGAGCAATCGCAAAATAGGTATACACCCGATCATCACGAATATCCTGATACTGAGGAACCGCAGAAGTGCTACGCCCCTCTAGCTTGTCCATTCTCGAATTATGAATCTCCCAACCAGCTGGGAATACCTGCGTCAAAGCCATCTCCCGATAATTAATCTTTTTAGAGTTCGGATGCTCAACTGTCACTTCCGCAAAAAAGTCGGTACCTTGTTGCAAACTAGTGACATCCAATGCTTGCCCTTTCATATCTTTGTAAGCAATACTTAATTTCAAATTATTTGAAGCAGCCGTGTTGTCTCCAATCAGTGGTTGTCCTGTACTAACGATCCGAGCATAAAGTGTTTTACCGGTCTTATTTGTCAATTTAAGCTCGCCTTTCTCTGCCGCGACAAATGGCAAATTGATTTGCATTATCGGGCGACTACAAGTTACCGGTATTGTTTTACTTCCGTTAAACTGATAAGCAAATTCAAAAGGCTCCCCCACCGCACCATCACCCACATGTTTGGCAACAGCCATCAAGGAATAAGCAACCGTCTGTGTTCCATGCCAGCGATCAGCACTCAGTTGCTCCGCAATTGAACGGGCAACACCATCCGCTTCTTTATTCTTTTTCATCGTAGTCAAGGTTTCCAAGACCATCGCCTCATCTCTCAAGTTAGATCCAAAGGTTCCTGACAACTCACGGTACGGATTAAATTTCTTTTTCAAACCTTTCACCATATCATCCGCCACTTCTGCTTTACCTGCAAGTGCATAAGCTGCTGCTAAACGCCATTTTGCGAGCTCTGATAGTTTCTTCATTTCACGCATACGATTCATGGCACCTAAGTCTGGCGCTTGCGCCAAGGCAAGAGTATACAAGCGATAAGCTTGTTCCAACTCATCATTAGAGCCATAGTAATATCCGCTATTTCTATTTGAATTGGGAGACCATTGCTTCGCATATTTCTTTTGGGCTTTGACCCAGCGACTCTTCATATTCACTGGTAAAACATAGCCTTGCTTCTCTGCTTCCAAAATAAAATGTCCTGCATAATTGGAGCCCCAAGCAGTATAAGATCCTCCCGGCCAATAGGTAAATCCACCTTCCGACATTTGGAATGTTTTGAGTCGCTTCACGGTAGCTTCCACATTATTTTTTACCATTTTTTGTTGCTTCTCGTCTAATTGAATCAAACGTCCAACATACAATTGTGGGAAACCCGAAGAAGTCGTCTGTTCAATACAGCCATGTGGATAACGGAGCAAATACTGTAAGCGCTCTCCCATATTGATTGGAGGTATTTGTGAAACTTCGAGAATGGCTTCGTTGGTGCCGGGCATGCCCACGGGATCAAAGGCTTTCGCCCAAACTTTGTTGTCTTCCAATACTTCATCATAAGTATTACTTACGAATGGGTTTGGATTACGCACATCGAGTTCAATTTCTTGTTTTGCTGTTTCTCCTCCGCCTGTGGCCGTCACTAAAAACTTTGCGATCCCTACTCTATCACCTACCATGGCATTGAAATTGATGACTTCATCACCTGGACTATTAAAGGTCAGTGAGCGATTATTCCCATTTACAAAATTGATCAGACCACTCGTTTCTGTTACAGTAATAGTAACATCTTTCACTTTATCTTCCATCGCAAAAATATTGACGGGCAAATCCAACTTCTCACCTGGACCTAAAACGCGTGGCAGCGTAGCCAATAGCATTAATGGTTTTCGAACAGGTGTTGTTTTTTCGGTTTTTCCGTAAGCACCATCACTAGAAGCAACCACCATAGTACGAACAGAACCTACATAATTGGGCATCGTCAATTCATGTCTTTGCTTAGTTCCATCAGAATAAAAGGGACCAAGGTGCATCACCACAGGCTTAAATCTATTCGCTTTTTTGGCACCAGCCGGATCAACTTCTACATCACCACCGATACTGAGTATGCGTTCTAATTCACCTCCGTAAGCACCGAGTACATAATCGTACATATCCCAGGTTTGTACCCCCAGTGCTTCTTTTGCATAAAAAGTATTCCAAGGGTTTGGTGTTTTGAATCGAGTCAAATCTAATAAACCATCATCAACTACAGCAATGGTATATGCCATGGGACGACCATCTTTTTCTTTTACTTCTATCGTAAATTTTTCTTCTGGCTTCAGAACATCTGGCATTTTCACAATCGGTTGTAAACGCGTTTTCGCATCTTCCACTTTTATTGGAATCACTCCATACATTCGAATAGGCAAATCGTTTTCAACTTGAGCGTGCGGTTGGATCAAACTTACATTTGCATAAACATTGGGAGCCATTTCCGCTGTCGCGTAAAACGAAAATTTATTGTCGCCTTTCTTTGTGTCTTTCCAATAGGTTTCTAAAACACGCCCTCCTGATTCTACTGAAACCAAACAGCGTCCGACATCACTTGCAGGAATTGTCAATTCTATTTTATCACCAACATTGTAATTGTCTTTGTCAGATGAGAAAGACAACATGGCCGCAGCATCGCGATTCTGCCCATCCTCATCGTTCCATGGATAACCTGCGTAGAAGAAATCTCCAGAACAATGCCCCGACTCAGTATCACAAATTCGAACGAGATAGCGTCCCCAATTATCTACATTGACATCCCAACTTGTCTCCCCTTTTGCATTGGTCGTCAAAACTGATTTATCTTCTGCTCCGATGTGTTGACTACTATTAAACTTTGATAAATTCTCCCGACCAGAATCCCACCACCAACGCCAGTTGACGCGATACAAACCGACCGATACATTTTTATTGCCTATAGCTTTACCATCTTTATCTACCAATACAAAATCAACTTTGTTTTTCTTACCTATATCAAAACGCTTTTCATCATATTTGTTTTTGGGAATAAAAACGCCTGCATAAGTTCCATATGGATAATATGGCAAATTGAAAACGTCTGTGCTAAAATCACCTCCTTGTTCAAAAGCTCGCGTTTTAAAGTTTGCCTTCAACATTCCTGGTGCATTATTGATACTCAGGTCTGCAGAAATAGCTGCACTTCCTTCATTATTCAACACCCCATCAAAAATCACTTTAGGTTCGCTATAAAAAGTTCGCGAAGGATCATCAAAAAGGTATTCATTGAATTTATCAAACTTCGTTTTGGTAGCAACCAAATTAACTTCAGAAATCGCTTTTAGATTTCTAGCAGGAGCACCGTGTAGCCAATTGACTTGTAGCTTTCCGTTAATTTTTCCGTTTTCTGCAAACAACTTTTCTTGTCCAAAATCAAGATTGACTTTCATTCGGTTCGGCTTCACGGTTTCAATCTTTAGCGACTTGGTGAAGCTTGCACCTCCTACTTTTACGATGGCTCGCCAGTTACCTGTAGGGGCACTTTGCTCGGTTGCAATATGTAGTGGATATACTCTATTGACATTTCTAGATGTTGTTATTTTTTCTTGTAGTTGACCGCGGGGATCGTAGAGTTCAAAATTTATCGGATGATTGTCTGGCAAAAGGTTCGTTGCATCTTCCAGTACAAAATTGAGGTACAAAGAATCACCTGGGCGCCAGACACCTCGCTCACCATACACGTAACCTTTCATTCCCTTTTGGCTCTTAGCCCCACCAGTATCAAATCGGGAAAGTGATAAGGCGTAACCATCGTACATACGTAGGTAGCCATTCTCACCATTCTTCTTCGCTACTAAAATCCATGGTCGTTTTTTCATATTCACTTGCACTCTACCATCTCCATCTGTAGATACCGTTTTTAGTAACTGCTGATCATAAGAGTATAAATTAATTTCGACGTTTGACAAAGGATCTGTCGTTCGCAAATCTGTTACTGCAATCAATAATGAGCCATCATCACCTCGCTTTGCAATGATTCCGATGTTTGAAGCAATCACGTTTCTACGAACAAATTTATTAGGGGAATAGAAAGCCCGTTTACAAGGATTGTCACGATCTTGCCAGCGATAGCCATCATAATAATTGTTGGCATAATTCCAGATACTCTGAATCTCACCATCTTCGTTGAGTTTACTTTCTGCTACTGTAAGTCCCTCTTCATCGTCAGCTGAATCACTTTCACAATCATAACTGATATAAGATTTTTTAAACCCAAGACGCACCTGATAGATTGCCTTCGGATCTTGCTTAACCATCGAAGCCATATCAATGGCATAGCGTGTCCATACTTTTGGGTTAGGATTGGTTGCCAAATCTTTTAGGGCTACCCGCTTTTGTAAGACGACCGATCCCACTCGTTCCAACTGCCCATGCTCATCAAGATTGTTAACCTGTAAATATTGGAGAATATTATTGTCATGAATTTTAAAAATCTCTACATCTACTTCATTCAAGCCAACTGCTTCAAATGGAAAAACTAACCCTTTAGAACTAGGAATTACAACACCTTTACCAGCCAAGCGTAATTTAGGTTTTACCGATTCAAAAGAAATGCTTTCGCTAAAAGTAGTTTTCAGTTTGCGTTTATTTACGTTTTTAACCCCCTTAGTTACCGTCACTGTTTTTGTCCCTTCCGCTAAGATAGAAGGATAGCAACGTACCTTGTTACCATCTATATCAAAACGTAGATCCCCTTTATAATCCGAAACTCGGATCAAACCATTCAGCTCCTGGCTTTTCAAAATCGGATCAGAAAAGTGTACAATAAAATAGGGCTCATCATCTTCGCTCATCACTTTTACATGCATCACTTCAAAGTCACCGAGTGCAGGCACTTCTATTGTTTCTCCGCCTTTACTGTCGATATTAATAGCTTTCCCATTCCATTCAAAATCGACTAAAGAAGCAGCATTACCACGATTTACATTTTCAGCATGAAAAACATGATCGTTGCCATTATGCTGCCAACGAATATTTAAAGCCTTGCCATTTTGTTTAGCAGTCAATACCTGTTCAACTTTCGCTGGATCTACCTCATCAGAAATGAATACTTTCCCTACAATCATTTGATTGGATAAATCACTTTGATCTTCTGCTATCAGACCATCTATATTTACTTCAAAGAAGATGTCTTTAATTTTAAAATCAAATTCAAATTCCTGAACGGAAGAAGGCACATCATCAAACAGTTTGCCCAATGCAACTGAGGCTACATAATTTTTACCCGATTCAAAATGTTCATCTGCATTAAATACAAGAGTATGATCATTTTCCCAAACAGCAGTACCTACTGCATTTGGTGAAAGACTAAATAAACCTTTTTCAAGTTCTTTACCTACTTGATCTGAATCGACCACTGCCTTGGTAAAACGAACTTTTATTGCTCCCGTTTTGGAGATGGTACCAGAAGTATAAGCATAGACATAGGAGAAAACATCGGAAGAAATCTTCTTTGCTCGTTTGTTACTGTCTTTACAAGCGGTAATAAATAGAAGTGTGCATACCAAGAGGAAAGATAATTGGCGCAAGGTCTTTAGCGATTGGAGTTTCATAATTTCAGTTTAAGGTTCTGCTAATCAGGTCTTAGGAACCGGTTTTCAATAGGTTATACAAATTTAATCTTTCTTGTGTCAAAAGCAAACATATAAGATCGCTTCGCTGAGAGGTCGCCTTTGACTCAGGCTGGCAGTACAGTGATCTACTTAAACTTTCCTAAGCAAAGTTGCATCAATAAATTATATTTTTTTGTAATATCGCAATCACGAATTTGCTTCGTTCAGCAAGTAGAACGCTTTTTTAATTTAGATCCGATATTCCAATGACTGATTTTATTCCATTATTTCCATTAAATCTTGTAGTGTTTCCCGGAGAGGGATTGAATCTACATATTTTTGAGCCAAGGTATCGACAATTGATTCGAGAAGCAGAAGAGAACAGAGTCAATTTCGGAATTCCTGCTATAATCGATGGTAAAATGATGGACTATGGTACTGAAGTCAAATTGGAAAGCGTAGCCAAACGCTATAAGAGTGGGGAACTAGACATTAAAACCCGCGGAGTTGGCTTATTTAAGATTACTGAGTTTTACAAATCTGTTCCAAATAAACTTTATTCTGGCGCTGATATTGAGCGACTTAAGCTGGGGAACTCCCACGATAAGTCTTTGAACATCATCATTCTTGGTCTGGTTACCCAACTTTTTGCTGCTTTGAAGATTGACAAAGCAATTCCCAAAAGTAATGAGCCTTTTACACTTTATGACTTGGCGCACCATGTTGGTTTTTCATTGGAGCAGGAGTACGAGTTCCTTTGTATTGAGGAAATGGAGGAACGTCAAGATTTCATGATTAATCATTTGGAGCATTTGATTCCTGTGGTCAATGAAATGGAGCGTCTTCGTAAGCGGGTGCAGTTGAATGGGCATTTTAAGGAGGAGCGGCCGGAGTTTTGAAACCGCTTCAAGGGCAGTTGCGAGGCTATTGCAGTCACAGTGCTAATTACAATGTCAGTTTGTCTGATAAGTTAATAGGAGTTGGAATGGCAGTGTTCCCTCGACCATATTATCGATAGATGAGCCCTGAATAGCTTAAGCGATGGAAAATGCGAATTTTAATTGCGATTTTAATTGCGATTTTAATTTTAATTAAAAATATTTCTCGCTCCAAACGCCCGATTATCAAGACTTTCTAACTATTCTTTCATCTAATTTTCATCCCCCTCTTTCTATTCTATCAATTTATATATATCTTGTCTTCCGATAGCGTTTTGCTATTAAAAATCCATTCAGGCATCAATAGTTTTGGTCCAACACTATTATCATTAGGGCTTTGACTCGTGAGTGACTAGGGCGGGCTCCAAACGTTGACTTGTCCGTTTCCTGATTCATTTCAGGACGAGGAGATTACTGAACCATTCCGGCTGCCCTAACCATGTATTTCCGGGGTCCAAACACCTCGATCCTTGTTTGGATTTTTTTTTTACAAAGGTGTTGTTCCTAAGAGATTGAAAGACTTCGTTTTTCTTCTCCTTCGGAGCGACACCTTTGTTGTTTTACGCAGATATTTCGTCTTTGGCTTTATACAAATCTTGTCAGTAATTGCTTGTACTAAATTAAGTTCAAACAGAATGCTAATTAATAATGTCAAAGATATTCTTCCTATCTTCACCCCATGCAAAGAGCTTGGAAAGAAGGACATTATCTTATCACAGCAGTACTCCAACTAGCTGTAGCAATGCTCATATTCACTATTTGCAGAGCACTTTTCTTTTCATACAATCAATTGTTATTTCCGGCAGTAAGTGGGCAAGAATTAGGGAAGATTTTTTTACAGGGATTGCGCTTTGACTTGGTGGCTGTGGCTTACATTAATCTACCTGTTATTCTGACTTATTTACTTCCGCTTAAGCAGCGTAGTTTGAAGGGATATCAAATTTTCCAATGGCTTTTATTTTTATTTTGCAATGGACTAGCACTCTTCTTTGAGCTGGTCGACCTTGCTTACTTTCCTTATGCACTTCGACGAACGAATGCAGGTGATTTTGGGCTTATCGCCAACACCTCAGATATGCTATTGGCCATCGCTGTAGAGTATTGGTTTTTGATACTACTCTATTTTGGTTTACTATTTATGTTAGCTTATTTTAGTTGGAAATGGAAGTTAAAATCAGAACCAGCGAGACATCATTATTTCATGCAAAGTCTGGTTTTCATTTTGGGTGCTAGCTTTACTTTGGTAGCGGTACGCGGTGGCTTGCAAATGCGGCCGTTGATGCCACTTAATGCGAATCAATGTGTGGACGACATGCGATTGGCCCCCTTGATTTATCCTAGCTCTCTCAGCTTATTATTCTCTGCACAACAGCGATTTCTAGAAGAGCAGAATTACTTTTCGGAGTCTGAGTTAAAGGGATTTTTTGGGCCGCCAAAAACAAGTGCAGAGCCCATGACAAAGCACAATGTCTGTATCATTGTATTGGAAAGCTTTGGAAAGGAATACTCTTCTTTTTTCAACAATAAAAAAGGGTATACTCCCTTCCTTGATTCATTAATGCAGGAGGGATACTATTGCGAATATTCGTTTGCAAATGGCCTTCGCTCTACTCAGGGAATTGCAGCCATCACTACAGGTATTCCTTCGTTGATGAATGATCCAATTATGTTTTCGGCTTACCAGTCCAATCAATTACAAGGCTTGCCTGGCATGCTCAAAAAGAAAGGCTATACCAGCGGATTTTTTCATGGTTCCAATCCTGGTTCCATGGAGTTTGAAGACTTTTCTCAACTCTGTGGTTACGATCATTTCTATGACAGAACTTCCTACCCAGATCAAAATGATTATGATGGACAATGGGGCATTTGGGATGCACCCTTTTTTCAGTTTACTGCCAACACGATTGACAAATACCCTGAACCATTTACAAGCCTATTATTTTCTTTAAGCTCGCATCATCCTTATGCTGTTGAAGATTACTTTGAACAAAAACACTCCGATACTCCCCCACTTTATCGCGCGGTTCAATATACGGATTTTGCGCTAAGCAAATTCTTCCAGACTGCTCGAAATATGGATTGGTTTGACAATACGCTTTTCATCATCACAGCTGATCATACCGGACAATCAAAGGACCATACTTACCAAACTAAATTAGGAAAATATTCGATTCCCCTACTCTTCTATCATCCCAGTCAACAACTCAAAGGGTCACAAAGACGGGTAGCCTCACAGATTGACATTTTACCTTCGGTACTGAACTATTTACAATACGACGAGCCGTACCAAACCTTTGGTAATAGCGTCTTTGAAAAAACAGCACATAGCTACGCAGTCATGTATTCCAATCAGGTTTACCAAATCATTGATGAGCGCTTTATTTTACTCTTCGATGAAGTTAAAACAATTGGCTTGTATGATCATATTGCTGATCCAAAATTGAGTCAAAATTTAATGGAAAAATATAGTGCTGATAAGGAGCGTTTGGAACGACGCATAAAAGCAGAGATTCAGCGACATCATGCTGGAATGATTCGGAATGAGCTTGGAGGATAATATGCTTTTTCAACGCAGAGACGCTGAGTTGCCCACTACTATAATAGGATCCGAGAGAGAGCGCAGAGGTATCTTTTTTTGCTTAGGCAAAAAAAGATACCTAACGCGTGTGAAATTTCTCTCTCCGGTGTTTTGAGCGAAAGAAATAATTCAAATCAAATCCCTAAGAAAACCTACATCTTGCGCGATAGAGGGAAAAACTGAAACTGCGATTGCCACTTTGACTTTAATTGAAGAAGCTTTTCAATCAAAAATTTAATTACCTGGTTGCTTCTTGCGGTTCTTCAAATCAATTTTCAAAGAAAAGATATTCGATTTTTCAACCAATGCTACATCTCCAATATCCGTCTGCGAATAATCAATGGTAAATCGCCCTAGTACCACTCCGATTCCGAAGTTAGGTTGGAAGCTCCAAACCTTGGTAGAACCATCTACATCGTCTAAGGATTGCTGGAAGTTACCAATACCACCTCTTAAGAAGATGAATTTGTTGTAACCTAGTTCCAAACCAAATTTAGGATCCATGTTGAATGACTTAGAACTTACTAAAACATTTCTCTGACCATCTGTAGTAAAGTCCATATCAAGTGCTGTCGTCAGGCTTGTTTTTTTGCCAAGAGGCGTCGTATAGGATCCTCCTAAAGTAAACTTAGGTCGAGTGATCTCTATACTGCTTTCAGGTATCTCATTCTCGGTTTCTCTAAATACTTCTTTCTCCTCATCGTTTAGTGAAAAGCTCCAAGCGTTAAAGGTCGAAGTGACATCTCTTGCCATTAGACCAAAGCGCAATTTATCGCCTACTCTGTACTGAGCTCCGAAGTCAAGTCCAAAGCCCCAAGCGGAACCAATATCTCCAATTACACGTCGAATAATTTTTGCATTTCCGCCAAGAGATAGCTCATTGCCTTTCACCTTAATCTTTCTTGCGTAGGATAATAGGACAGCGTAGTCTGCTGCTGAGAATGAAGTTACGTTGTCATAATTGATGGTACCATCTTCTTCGATCAAACGAATCGTGTAAGGAATATCGTCAATTCCCAATCGGATGATGGTTAGCCCAACCGCTGAGCTTTTATCTGCGTTCAAGGGCTTAGCAATACTGATAAAATCAAACTTACCAATACCGGCAAACCATTCAGCGTGCATAGCACCTATCTGGAATGGAGCTTGAATTTGCGTCAAGCCGGCAGGATTCCAATAACCAGAGGTCACATCGTCGACAAAAGCGACCTGTGCGTTGGCCATTCCGTGCGCTCGGGCACTAACTCCGATTGCTAAAAATTCGTTACTGTACTTGCGTTGCCCCCACATAGTAGTTGCGACAAGTAATAGGCTAAAAATCAGTGATGTGCGTGTATTTGTAAACATAATGGAGTAAATAGTTTTTATTGGAACTGAGCTTTGGTCAAAAATAGTGTGTCTATAAGGCTTATGTATAAATTTTTATGCCAGAATATGATTGACAAATCGATTTAGTAAACTTCCTTGATCCTCTAACGTATAAAAAAAAAGTACATTATAAGCCATACTAGCATATTTTCAGCGGCATACTGTCAATTCGGGTACAATTTTAGGGAATTAAAGGCTTACATGTCTCATTAGTCTTGTAAATTCGATTTTAAATTAAAAATAGAAAATAATCCATTGTATGAAAAAAATTAAACTACTCACTTTATTCTTAGCCTTTGCCTGTGTTGCATTTGCCCAAGATGAGGAATATACCTTGATTACCTTAGGTGGCTGGGATGATGACAACTTACCTACTCACTTTTACGGAACGTTTAATGACATTTGGGGCTATGCTGCTCCTGATGGTCGAGAATATGCACTGCTTGGAAGTGCTGCTTTTGTTCACATTATTGATGTTACCGACCCTGCTAACTCTGTTGAAATTGAGCGTTTTGAAGGTGGAACTGAAACAGTTTGGCGAGATATGAAAACTTACCAAGATCGCCTCTATGCCTGCTCTGACAACAGTGGTGAAGGCTTAATCATCGTAGATATGAGCGATTTACCTAACTCTGCTACCAAAACCTATCAAAGTGACGAATTTTTCGGTTCTGCTCACGATATTTTTGTTGATGAAGCAAATGCTCGTTTGTATGTAGTTGGTGGACCTGGCTCTATGGTTATACTGGATATTACAAATCCTGACAGTCCACAGCTACTAGCGCAACTTGATCTAGATGGTACTTATATCCACGATCTTTATGTACGTGACAATATCGCTTACTGCTCATCGGCTTGGGATGGCCTTTATGTTTGGAATTTGGAAGATGCTGCTAATCCTGTATTGATTGCGACCTTGGAGACGAATGGCTACAACCACTCTAACTGGGTATCTGAAGATGGTAATACCATCATCGTAGCGGAGGAAGTACCAACAGGTTTACCGATGCTAATGGTAGATGCAACCAATCTAATGGACAATGATTTGACTATTCAAGCAACTTTCGTTGATCCTAATATTGACAATGCACCTGCTACTGATCCAAGTGGAAATGACCTTGACATGTATGCTACGCCTCACAATCCTTATATTTTGGGTGATTTGGCCTATGTGTCCTATTATGAAGATGGTGTAGTGATATTTGACATATCTGACCCTACTGCTCCTGTAAAAGTGGCAACGCATGATACGCATCCTCAAAATGATGATCCATCTGACTTGGCAAACTATGGTTACCATGGCTATGCTGGCTGTTGGGGGGTTTATCCGTTTTTACCTTCAGGAAATATTATTTTCTCAGATTTTGATTCCGGTTTGACTTCGCAAGAGCTAGTTATAACTCCTATTGTTTCAACTAATGAGTTACCAACCAATATCAACAAATTCAATATTCACCCTACTCCTGCTGGGGATTTCCTTACAGTAACGATGGAAAGTAGTGAATCTGAGGCCGTTTCTTTGAAGATGACAGACATGAATGGTCGCCTTGTTATGCAAACAACTTCAAATATTAATGGTGCTCAAACTGAAATTTTAGACGTTTCTTCTTTGACTGCTGGAATGTATTTCTTAAGTTTGTCAGGTAAAGATCACACAGCTACTCGCAAAGTGGTCAAAAAATAAGGCAAGTGGTCATGGATGACTGGTAAGTGGTTCTTAGAATCAAATTAACGGTTTTTTATCCAATATCATCACTTCCCACAAAACGAATAACACGCAGGGAAGCCTGCACTTTATAATCCAATGAACATAGGCAAGGCTGCTCCGGAAACGGTAGCAGCCTTATTTTTTTGCCAAAATCTGATCTAATTCTCCTTAAAATATCTGTTTCACCTAGAATAAGTCTTTTCTATTCTAAAAGACAGTCTATCCTAGCCAAATCAAAAATGGCCGCTCCCCAAAAGGAAACGACCATCTCTAAATAAATCTGTATATCTAAATTGATGTATGTTTAAAACATACTCAAATCAATTACTTCTTAGCGATTACAAACAAACGAGTTAGTTGCTTACGACCTTCCATTTTAGCAGTAATGCTGTACATCCCTGCTTGCAAATCGCTTACATTAAATTCGATTGCATCTCTAGTCAATGCTTCCGTGTTGAAGGTCATCATCTCCGCACCAAGTGCATTATTGATTACTACACTAGCAGCTTCTCCTTCAAATTCTTTCAAGTTGATAAACACCTTGTCAGTAGTTGGGTTAGGATAAACTGTGAAGTCTAGTAAACCTAGCTCAAACTCGATTGGCTTAATGTTAGAGTAACGGTAAGTTCCATTATCATACACCTGCTTCAATCGGTAGAAGCTCTTACCTCTTAGTGGGCTAGCATCTTTGTCAGTATAGTAAACTGCTGCATCGTTGTCTCTAATACTAGATACATCAAAAGCAGTTTCAAAATTCAATCCGTCAATAGAACGTTCTACTACGAAGTAATCATTTTTGTATTCAGTATTTGTAGTCCAGTTAAGTGTTACATCGTTTCCATCTTTAGCAGCTGTGAAGAACAAGAATTCAGCACCTTGAGTTTCTAGTCCTAAAGAATTTACTACACCGTAATAACCTTCAGTCTCTCCACATTCCATGATCCAGTTTTCATCGTACAAGCTAACTTTTACAAAATAAGTACCTGTTTCCAAATCATCAATAACTAGTGGGTTAGCACAATCTCCCATACAAGAGAATACTGGCGTCCATTGATTATCAAAAACCTGAATGATAGCAACTGGTTGCGTATAGCCTCCGATTGACAATGTACCGTCACCAGAAGTGATTTCTACGTTACAAGAGCTATTTTCAGTTCCACCTGTAGTTGGTGCAGTAATCGCTACATCTAAACATTCTTCGTATCCACCAGTAAGCATGATATTCACATCACCTTCACCAGAAGTAGAAGATTCAAAGCTTAGAGGAGATCCTGTAGTTGGCTGGTTGACAACTTCCATTGTCATCCATCCAGATCCACCGAAATCATCTGTTGTACTTGTTACATTTCCTCCAAGTCCAACTTGGAATGCAGGACCAAATTCAGTCATTGTAATTACTGCTCCTTCAGCACCGTCAATACCAGTAAGTGTACCAGTTAATGAAGGATAGAAGTAAAACATATCTGTATCCACTGATAGACATACGTGCTCTTTAGGACTTTCAGCAGGAGCATCAATTGTTCTACCTGAGTAAAGTACTTCAACTTCAAACTGTAGAGATGGAATCTCATTGTTTTGGATGGTACCAGTTAGTAAAGCTGTTCCGTCCGTGTATTCTGTAAAGGTAGCTGCATCAGTGAACTGGTAGTAGTAGTGTGTATTCTCAAATCGGATGAAGAAAGAATAATCTGTATCACCAACACATAGATCAGTGCTACTCACTTCACGTTCGATACATAGCTCAGGATCAACTGTATCACAAGCATCAGGGATACCATTATTATTTGTATCTATATTGTCATCAAAACCTGGGCAAAGGTCATTGTCATCACAAACACCGTCACCATCTGTATCACCTCCTAGGTCTGCACAAAGGTCAGCACCATGACAGATCACATTGAATACTTCGTGCTTGTCACATAGTTGGTTCCAGTTCGTATCGTAAGTCTTTACAAATACCCAGTAAGTATCAGTCTCTGTTACTGTAATCGTTTGTGTTTCATTGTTTGTCAACATACCTGAGTTGTAAACTAAATCCCAGTTTCCGTCATAAACTTTCACAAAAACGATAGGGTCAGAATAACCGCCAACAGTAATAACTGCATCGTTAGCTTCAATGCTGATTGCGCTACAACCGTCAGCAGGAGTATCTGTATCAAGAATAGTTACAATACCAGTTCCGTCATAAATACTTCCACCGTTAGGATTGCTCAATATTACTTCAAACGTTTCAGTGCTTTCAGGATTATTATCATCTAGTATTGGAAGATCAATAATCATACAAAGCATTCCTGCAGGGATCGTTACTGTTCCAGTAGAAGCAATATAATCGTCACCTGCAATTGCAGAACCGTTAGTTGTTGCATAGTCAACAGTTACATCTTCGTCAGCAATTGCATCTAAGCAGATTGCTAAAGTAGCTAGTCCATCTTCTTCGTTTATTGTAATGTCATTGATCGCAATCAATGGATCATTTCCTAGTACATCAGTATCAAGGATAGTTATAACACCTTGATCATCCGCCAAGTTTGCACCTGTTGGGTTACTCAAGTTAATTACCAACTCTTCAGTAGATTCTGGTGTTGCATCATCAACTAGTGGAATTGTTATTGCTGCACAAAGCTCACCTGCTTCTATTGTTAGTGTTCCAGATACTCCTGTGTAATCAGATCCTTCGTTGGCTGAATCATCAGCTGTTGCAAAATCAACTGTTATAGCTTCATCAGAAACTTCATCTAAACAAACTTCCAAAGTTGCCGTTCCGTCTTCTTCGTTTACTGTGATATCGTTGATCGCAAGATTTGGATCATTTCCTATTACTCCTTCAATTGTAATTGTTTCATGAATATCACATAGCTCATTCCAGCTCATGTCATATGCTTTCACAAATACCCAATATTCGCCTGCTGGTAAACCACTAACTGACTGAGCATCATTATCAGTGATCATACCTGAATCAAATACGTTGTTCCAGTTTGAGTCGTAAACCTTTATAAAAACGATTGGTGAATCATAACCAGCAGTTGTAATTGTACCGTCAGCTTCTGTAATTGTGATATCATCACAGTTTGAAGCTTCTACGTCAGTATCAAGAATTGTTACTGTTCCTTGGTCGTCAGCTATTACAGCACCTATTGGGTTGCTTAAGTTAACAACTAGTTCTTCTGTTTCTTCTGGCGTAGCATCATCAACTAGTGGAATTGTTATTGCTGCACAAAGTTCACCTGCTTCTATTGTTAGTGTTCCAGATATTCCTGTGTAATCAGATCCTTCGTTGGCTGAATCATCAGCTGTTGCAAAATCAACTGTTATCGCTTCGTCTGAAACTGCATCTAAGCAAATTTCTAAAGTAGCTATTCCGTCTTCTTCGTTTACTGTGATATCGTTGATATCAAGACTTGGAAGTGGCGTTGCATCTGTATCAAGTATTGTTATTGTTCCTTGGTCGTCAGCTATTACAGCACCTATTACGTTACTTAAGTTAACAACTAATTCTTCAGTAGATTCTGGACTAGCATCATCGATGATGTCAATCGTAATCATCGTACATAATTCACCTGAAGGAATTACAGCAATTCCTGATTGCTCCGCGTAATCAACACCATCAATCGCTGAACCGTTACTAGTCGTGAAATCCACAACGATAAGTCCAATACTTGTCACATCAGAACAAATCGTCAATACTGCTGTTCCATCTTCTTCGTTTACTATAACATCATCAATTGAGATGCTAGGTACAATTACATCAGTATCTAGGATTGTTACGGTTCCTTGATCGTCAACTAATTCAGCACCTGTTGGGTTGCTTAAGTTCACAACTAATTCTTCCGTATCTTCTGGGTTAGCATCGTCTACTAATTCAATTATAACCATTGCACAAAGCTCACCAGCTTCGATTGTTATGGTACCACTTTGTCCTAGATAATCAGCATCTTCAAGTGCTGAATCATTAGCTGTTGCGAAGTCAACTGTTACATCTACAGTTGTTGCTTCGTCTAGGCAAATATTTAGTACTGCTGTTCCGTCTTGTTCGCTTACTATTACATCGTCAATTGAGATGCCCGGAATAATTATTTCAGTACCTGCACAATCACAACCATTCGATTGGATTACATCATTTTCTGTTGTTGGATCATTATCATTACATGCTGTTCCTACTGTAGTTGGTAGATCTGCATTATTAGGTGCACAATCATCTGCATCACACACGCCATCATTATCTGCATCTGCGAATGTTCCAGCACAGTTACAAGCTGCATCGTATACATCTCCTGTTGTACAATCGTCTCCATCATTACAAGTTGTTCCTTCTAATGCTGCATCACAATCGTCACAACCATCTGGTGTTCCGTCGCCATCTGCATCTGCTGTATCATCTGATCCTTCACAAATATCGTTTGCATCACATACGCCATCGTTATCTGCATCTGCGAATGTTCCTACACAGTTACAAGCTGCATCATACACATCTCCTGTTGTACAAGCATCTCCATCATCACAAGTTGTTCCAATATTTCCGTAAGAAAGTGTTACTTGTCCAAGGCTTGTTGGACAATCTGTATCACCCCATCGAATACTTAAGTCATAAGTTCCTTCAGCTAAATTTTCATAAATCTTAGAGCCAGAATTATCTGCAACATTTGCTTCCCAAGTACTTCCTCCGTCTAAACTAAAAGCAATCTGACTCCGATTTGGAGCATTTTCGAAAGTAAAGGTTATTGAACCGTCTGATCCTCCACAATTAGTATCCGTAGAGCTTACTGTAGCAACAGGGCTTGCTCCGTTTCCTTGGATAACAACTGATTCTAATGTTGTAGGACAGTCTCCATTCCCCCACCTTGTCATTAATTCGTAAGTTCCTGCTACTAGATCAGCATAAGTTACCGAACCTAGATTATCCTGTATATTTGACTTCCAAGTACTTCCTCCATCTAAACTAAAAGCAATCTGAGTACGATCTGATTCATCTACAAAATTAAATGTAATTGCTCCTGTGTTCTCACATAGTAAATCTTCGTACGATACTGTTACCAGTTCGTCTAGTATACAAGGATCAACAATCCCTGCACAAGTACAACCGTCTGCTCCGATCACATCATTTTCTGTTTCTGGATTTCCATCATCACAAGTACTACCTGGAACAATTGGAGTAAGCTTACCAAATGATTCTACACAATTCCCCCAAGTACCATCTAACCATCCACCAAATCCAAATTCACCTGTACTTTCGTTATTCGCTCCTTCGCCGAAAACAAAGCTAGCTCCTTTCTCAACTAATGTATATTCAATTCCATCAATACTAATTGTACCTTCAAAATGATTGTAGAAATAATCTTCATTCATCTGATCATTGTAGCATGTATTGGTCCAGTTAGTTCCAGTTGAGCTATAAGCCCAATATTCGATATTTACGATTCCTATTATAGCTCCGTTATAAACTGAACCAGTAAGAACAGCAGTTCCGTCTCCTCTTTCTTCTAGCATCAAATCATCTCCTGCTTTCCATACTTCGAAGGTTGGAGATGGACAATCTCTTCTAAAGAAGACACCAGCCTCATTTGGGAAAGGACCACATTCTGGTGTAGAATCTGATACTTTATACTTTACACAAACGTTCGTAGGAACTGTTCCTGCACAAGTACAAGCATCTGCCTGAATTACATCAGTGATGGTGTTGTTATTATTGTCATCACATGCAGTACCAGGTGTAGTTGGTAGGTCTGCATTATTTGGTGCGCAATCATCATTATCACAGATACCATCATTATCAGAATCGCCTCCTAGTTGGTAGCATGGGCTACAATCTTCAATAGTAATTTGAATAGTTTCTTCATTACATAAAAGTCCCCCGAGATTATTCTCAGCGTAAAGCTGACTAACAATAGTATAGGTATCAGGCTGAGGGTTCCAAGTTTCACCGTTAGAAACAGAGGGGTAGTTATATGGTTCTGAATTCTCAGTACGATCTACACCATTTACTGTGAATTTAAACGATTCATGAGAACCATTTACAACAGCTTCTAAATAATTATCAGTTGGTAATTCACAAATTTGATAAGTCCCTCCATTTTCTAATGTTACGGATTCTGAACCATTAGTTAACATGATAGAACTAATTTCTCCGTCGCAAGTTGGTGGATTGTCACAATCGTCAACACCACCACTCAATTGGATATTGATATCTCCTAAGTGCCCATTTGCGCTTGTATTTAAAGTTATGCTGTTACCATTGGTTGGTTGTTGAGTTAAATATCCTGAGTACCATGCAGATGCACCAAAAGTATTTTCTGTACCTGTTGCATTTGCTCCTACTCCCAATTGGAAAGCAGCACCATATGTAGCGATAACGATTTGAGCACCTTCTGCAAAGTTCTTACCGTATAAGATACCGTCAAAATCAGTGTAGTAATAAAATTCGTTATAATCAGGAGTTAAACAGCTATGTGTTTTTGGACTGTTTGCTGGAGCAACATCTGTTTTTCCAGAAGCCCAAATCTCAAAATCAAATACTAGGTTGTTGTCATCATGGTTAGTCCAAGTACCCGTAAAAACGGCAGTACCATCTGAGTATTCAACTAGATTTGCATTTGATACATTATAAGAAGTAGTATAACCTGCTATTTTTAACCAACCACCGTAGTTTAAGTCATTGTTACAGTTTATAACATTATTTGCAGAACGAGTCGTACAAACATTACCAGTTGGTGTTGGTGCAGTTGGTGCGTTAGGAATTTCTACAACAAATTCGGCCAAAAACGATGCATTACGATCTGTCCATTGTCCGTTAGATTTTAATAATCGTACAAAGTGTTCTTCTCCGTTAGAATTGTTTGGTTCTCCAGCATTCCAGTTATAGTACTGGCAAGAATTTCCAAAAACATCGTAATAGTTACCTTCACTATTTTCATCAGTCAATCCTAACCAAATGTAGTCGGACATGATTGAATTTCTGATAAATTCATTTTCAGCTGCATCATCTACAATTGCCAAATGCCCACCATAAGTTTGAGCAGCGACTCTTGCTTCATGCCAAGTAAAATCGCTAGTATTTGAACAATAGTATGTGCTATTATTGTGTTCCCCCAGGTAGATAAAGTTATCATCTAAGTTTGCGTAGCTTACTATTGAGCATAACATCAATAATAAGCAAGTACTAAAAGTTAGTAAATGCTTCATGATTAAGTTGTTAGTTGAAAAAATTATATTCATGTATAAAGTAGTTTGTGAGAAATCGTGTCGTACTTGTGGAGGAGGGAATGAAACAAGCAGAGGGAATATAAAATTTAAAGCTATCGGGGGAAGCTTAAGAAAATACTAACTAAAGTGGAGGATAATTTTGAAGAGGAGTTGAGGTGTAGATCCGTGATTATCAATCTCATCCGAATCTTAAACAAAGATATGGTCAAATGTGACATGATGCTTACCCATAAAACTGTATTTGTCAGTTATTAATATTTATTATACATTAAGCACTACTTATCAGCGACTTGAACACAAATAAGAAAGGCGCGACAAATGCCGCGCCTTTCTATCATATCTAAAACCCTCTAATTCAAGGATATAAGAATTACAATTTACTCTTAACAAACAATCGAGTTAAGCGCTTATGTCCATCTATCTGGATAGTCACACCATAAATCCCTGCAGCATGATTCTCTACATTAAAGCCGATTGGCTCAGCAGTTAGAGAATCGATACGAAGATCTGTGATTACTTCTCCTATGCTGTTCATCAACTGAATTGTTGCTGATTTTCCTTCATATTCCTTTAGATTTACAAATACCATATCCACAGTTGGGTTAGGATAAATCGTAAAGTCAAACAAATCAACATCAAATGTTACAGTCTTTACTTGAGAGTATCTGTGACTACCATCCGCATAAACCTGCTTCAATCTGTAATAGTTGATACCTAAGTTTGGACGTTCATCATTATCTTGATAGTAAGTTGCAGCATTTCCTTCATCCTTCAATGAACTCACATCATATAATGCTTCAAAGTTCAATCCGTCAATAGAACGCTCTACAACAAAGTAATCATTCTTAAATTCTGTATTCGTAGTCCAGTTAACAGCAACTTGACGATCATCTTTAGCCGCATTGAAGAATAAGAATTCAGCAGCAGCTTGACCTTCTAATCCTTGACCAGTAGAAACCGTGTGATATTCAGCGTACTCAGTACAAGCTAAACTCCAGTTCGCATCATATAGATTCACCTTAACTAGGTAATCACCTGCAGGCAAATTATCTACTGTTAAAGGATTCGCACAGTCACCCATACAGCTATACATCAATTGCCATTGACTATTAAAAATCTGAACAATCGCTACTGGTTCTGAATAACCTCCGATGCTGATTGAACCGTCTCCTGTTGTTACTACCGTTCCACAAGGACTGTTGTCACCAGTAGGCATCGGTACATCAAGACATGCTTCGTATCCACCAGAAAGGTTGATATTGATATCACCAAGGTGACCATCAGCATTTGGATTCAATACTAGATTCCAACCATTGTCTGGTTGAGAAAGCAAGTCTCCAGAGAACCAACCACTTGCACCAAATACTAAGTCAGCACCAGTTGCATTGGCTCCTACCCCAATTTGGAACGAAGCTCCAAAAGATTCAATAGAAATTGCAGCACCAGCCATTTCATTCGATCCGGTAAGTGTACCAGTGAAGTCACTGTAGTAATAGAAATCATCATAATTAGGATCCAAGCAGTTGTGTAACTTAGTTCCATCTGCTCCAGGCTCAGTCGTACGACCAGACAATTCAATTACAAAATCAAATATACATTCTGGTACAGCTTGGTTAACCCAACTACCTGTAAGAGTTGCAGTACCTTCTTCATTCTCAACCAATTGACTATTCACCAAATCATAACGAGAATTCATACCTTCAATCTTCAACCAACCACCATATGGTAATCCTTCGTTTGTACCAGTACAAGAAATTACATTTGTAGCTTCACGTTCTACGCAAGTAGTTGCATCATCGCAGCCATCAGGAATTCCGTCACCATCTGAATCAATGCTATCATCAAAACCTGCACAGATGTCATTGTCATCACATACACCGTCACCATCAGAGTCACCACCCAAGTCAATACAAGGATCGACAGTTGGCTCAGTGATTGTAATCTGTAGAGTCTCATCACACTGCTGAGTCCATGACATGTTGTATGTTTTCACATAAACATTGTAAGTACCTTCTGGCAAACCAGTAATTGTTTGTGGCTCATTGTTAGACAACATTCCACTGTCAAATACTAAGCTCCAAGTCATATCATAAACCTTCACAAAAACGATTGGGTAATCATAACCACTTGTTGAGATCACACCTCCGTCTTCAGTAATTGTAATATCATCACAACCACCAGTTGATGGCTGATCTGTATCAAGAATTGTAATAACACCCTGATCATCTCCAATAGTACCATTAGCTGCTGAGCTTAGGTCTATGTAAAGTACTTCAGTTGCTTCCGCTTCTGAGTCATCAGCGATTGGTACAAGGATTTGAGTACAAAGTTCACCTGCAGCAATAGTTGCTGTTCCTGAAACTGTACCGTAATCATCTCCAGAGAATGCAGAACCATCAGTAGTTGCGTAATCCACTGTTACTGCTTCGTCTGAAGCAAAAGTGATACAAACATCAACTAAGGCAGAACCAGCTTCTTCATCAACTGTAATATCAGTGACGTAGATAGAAGGTTCAGGATCCGTAGCATCGTCATCCAAAATGGTAACAACTCCTTGATCATCTAGGATAATTCCATTCTGAGGACTTGTCAAATCAATGTAGAACTCTTCAGTTGGCTCAATATCAGATGTATTGTCAATTGACACTACAACATCTACACAAGTTTCGCCAGCAAGAATTATTGCAGAACCGCTAAGTGTAGCATAGTCCTGATTTAGAATTGCAGTACCATTACTTGTTGCATAATCAACAAGAACATCTTCGCTTGAAATCTGATCGATACAAATCTGTAAAGTCGCAGTTCCAGCATTTTCCTGTACCGTTACATCATTGATGAAGATACCTGGCAATGAAGGTGCTCCACTAACAGTAATCAATGCTGCTTCATCACAAAGTTCTGTCCATGAACTATCGTAAGTCTTCACATATACATTGTATGATCCTTCTGACAAACCAGAAATTACCTGATCTGAATTATCTGTAATCATACCACTATCAAATATTGTGTTCCAACTCATATCATACACCTTCACAAAAACGATTGGGTAATTGTAACCACTTGTCGTAATTACACCTCCGTTTTCAGTGATCGTAATATCTGCACAGCCGCCAGTTGGTGCTCCATCTGTATCTATAATGGTAACAACGCCTTTCGCATTTGTAATAACAGCACCTGTCGCATTTCCAATGTCAACACTAAAGGTTTCTGTTTCTTCAGAAAATTCATCATCTAGTATTTCAACTTCAACACTTGTACAAAGTTCGCCAGCTAGAATAGTTGCTGTACCGCTGATTGCCGTATAATCAGAACCTTCTAAAGCTAAAACTTCCTGTGTAGAGTAATCAACTGTTACATCTTCATCAGATGTATTTGTTAAACAAATCTCTAAAGTCGCAATACCATCTTCTTCATTTACCGTTACATTATTAATACTAATTCCAGGTAAACCAGGAGCTCCACTAATAGTAACTGTCATTGATTCATCACATAGTTGAGTCCAAGCAGCATCATATGTTTTCACATAAACATGATAAGTACCTTCACCCAAACCAGTAATTGTCTGTGGCTCATTGTTAGACAACATTCCACTATCAAATACTATCTGACTCCAATTTGAATTGTAAATTTTCACAAATACAATCGGGTCACTATATCCACTTGTAGTAATTACTCCAGCTGCTTCAGCAATGATGATGTCGTCACAACCTCCTGTTGGAACTACTTCACCTGCACATCCACATCCATCTGCAAGAATTATATCATTTGTAGTTGCTGCGTCACCATCATCACAAGAGCTGCCAGGTATTGCAGGTAAACTAGCATCATTATCATCACAATCTTCTGCTGCACAAACACCGTCAGCATCTGCATCAGCAAATGTTCCAGCACAGTTACAGTTTGCGTCGTATACATCACCTGTTGTACAAGCATCGCCGTCATCACAAGATGTTCCAGCTAATGCTGTATCACAATCGTCACAACCATCTGGTGTGCCGTCGCCATCTGCATCTGCTGTATCATCTGATCCTTCACAAATATCGTTTGCATCACATACGCCGTCGTTATCTGCATCTGCGAATGTTCCTGCACAGTTACAGTTTGCATCGTATACATCTCCTGTAGTACAATCGTCATTATCATTACATGAGCCTCCAGCATTAGTACTAGAAATAGTGGTTTCTCCTAGTGGAGTTACACATTGACTATTACCCCATCTTGCAAATAAATCGTAAGTTCCAATGGATATTCCGTCAATAGTATGTGAACCTATAGCATCAGATATATTTAACACCCATGTATTTCCTCCATCTAAACTAAACTCTATCTGCGTACGGTTCGGATTATTTGGAAAACTAAATGTAATTGAACCACTATTGTTTTCACAAGTAGTATTTACGGTTGTTACTTCTGCAATTGGTAGACCTCCACCGTCTGAGATCGTAACTGATCCTAAAGATGCTGGACATTCACTATTCCCCCATCTGACGGATAAATCATAAGTTCCAGCGGATAAGCCATCATAGGTTTTAGATCCGATCGCATCTGATACATTTGATTCGTAGCTATTCCCTCCATCCAAGCTAAATGCTATTTGTGTACGATCCGGCGTGTCTGGAAAGCTAAATGTAATAGCGCCACCATCATCACAAATGAAATCGCTTTTAGCAACGCTTACTATCTGATCAAGTATGCATAGATCGACATTTACATTAAAAGAACATGGTTGGGTATTACCACAAGCATCAGAAATCAAATATAGGATTTCGGTTGTTCCTTCTGGGAAAGTACTTCCTGGCGCAGGACCTGCGATTTGAGTAACATTAACTCCAGCTTCATAGCAGTTGCTAGTAGCAATTGGAAGTGCCCAATCAACAACTTCTTCAAAAGAGTTGATATCTCCAGGACAGTTTGTTAATTCTAAAAGAGCAGGAATTTCGTTTACGGTAACTTGGAAGACACAGCCTTCAAAGTTGAAACAAGAGTCAATTGCGGCATAGCTTACGAAGGTAGTTCCTGTAGGGAAAGCGTCTCCGTTTGCAGGGCCTTCGTCTGTTCTGTTTACGAAAGCTTCATTAATGTAGCAATCCGTAGTTGCTGTTGGTTCAGTCCAACTAACAATAGATGAACCAGCTCCTGGTAAAGCATCGATAACAATATTTTCAACGCAAGTTACTTCAAGCGTTGTTGGGATTGCCTCAATAGTCACATCGAATGTGCAGATCTCTTCATTTCCACAATCGTCAGTAAATTTGTATGCGATTACTGTAGTACCAATTGGGAAATCAGCACCAGCAGGTTGTCCTTGAATTTGCTCAATTGTAACAATATCACTTGTTGTTGTTGTATTCTCCGTACAATTATTTAAGTCTCCGTTAAAATCACCTTTTCCAGAAAATGAGCCTGTAAAATTAAACCATCCAGAAATACCATAATCTCCATCGTACAAGTTAGCACCAACACCAATCTGAAATCCATAAGTATAGTCAGTAGGAGCATGCGTAATATTTAATGCTTTTCCATCAAAGGCACTAGACCCAATAAAGATACTTGAGCTGTTGTCTATTTCATAGTAAGACCATTGTGTATGATCGGAAGGAGTAGAATTATTTGGTTTAAAGCTACGCCCTAGAGCAGACCATTCTGACCAAGTTCTTTTATTGATAAGATTAACCGTGTATGTCCATTCTTTATTAGAGCTTCCTACCCTGTTGACTGTTCCAGTCAATAGAGCTGTACCATCAGGAAATTCCGTAAAAGTAGAAGTGTTTATTACTCCATATTCTTTATTTTGAGATAAGTGATCATAATTCATCCACAATAGACGGTCATCAATTCCGTTAGAAGAAGGACCATGGTTTTCCAAACTACAAGTCTGAGGACCAGCAACCGGAGATGAAGGACAAGGAATTTCCATAACATATTCAGCAAGGAAAGCTGCATCTCTGTCTGTCCATTGTCCACTAGATTTTATTAATCTAGCAAAATGTTCAGTTCCTCCACTATTATTTGGCTCGCCAGAACTCCAATTTAGATATGGTGCATTGTCTCCAAATACTGTTTTGAAATCACCTTCAACAACTTCGTCCGTTAATCCTAACCAAACATAGTCAGCTAAAATAGCGTTTCTTATAAATTCATTTTCAGCAGCATCATCTACTATAGCAAGATGGCCACCAAAAGACTCAGCGGCAGCTTTTGCATTATGCCAAGTGAAATTGTTTGAACTTGAACAATAGTATTTACTGTTATTGTGTTCTCCCATGTAAATGAAATCAGCAATGTCATTAGAAACTAATGAGCAATCTGGCTCAGTAGAAGACTGACAAGCAATTTCCATAATAGCCCAGTAAGCTATTGAAGCGGTATGATCATTCCATTTTCCAGAAGACAAAATATGCACATAATCTTCGTTAGCATTGTAATCATTAGGCTCATTCACATTCCAATTCATGTATGAAAGTGCTTCACCAGTAGCCCACTCAAAAGTTCCTTCAACATTTTCATCTGTAAGCCCAATCCAAGCAGATCCACCATCCAATGTGCTTGTAACAAAGTCATTTTCAGCTTGACTTGTAATAACAGGGAGTGTACCTCCACGAGATTCAACAAAGCTTTTAGCTTCTGCGTAAGTTATATCACCGCTTGTCTTTTTATAATAGTGAGATCCTTCAAAAGAACCTAAGTACATCATTCCATCTACATCTGGAGCATTAGTACAATCTGCATCTCCTCCTGTAGAGCAAGTAGTAGTTGCAGTTGGTTCAGTCCAAGTCGCAGAAGCTGACACAGCGCCTGGCAATGCAATAATACTAATATCTTGAGCACAAGTTGCCTCAATGTTAGGATTATCAGTAGCAGCAATTGGCTCCTGAAATTCTAAAACAGTAATAACAGCATCACAAGAAGATGTGAAACCAAATTCATCTTCGATATCAAGAGTGACAACTTGTTGTCCAATGTCAGCTAGTGTAAAAGAACTAGGCGTAACCGTTACGCTAGTCAATTGAGCACCACAGCTACCGTAAGAACCTTTATCAATTGTAGTTGTAGGAATTGCGATAGAACCTGATTCAGGTAATTGCACAAATACGTTTGGCTTACAACCTGCAATAGGTTTTTTCTTTTGAGAAATATCAGTAAACGTTTCACTGAATTCAAGGTTAGTATCATTAACAGTACCATTGATTTCGTAAATCAAACCATCACTAAGAATGGTTCCACCAATATTTCCAGTTGCATTTTGAACTATAGTACCACAGATTGTTAAGTCTATGCTACCATTATTGCTGAAAGATGTATTGTTTGTCAATACACCAGCGTCAAGAATATTTATTGTTGAATTATTTTCGAACGTACCATCGTTCACTAAGTTACCTGAAAGGCCTAGTGTACCATTGTTTAGTAGTGTATTATCGTTGTCGAAGTTACTACTAAAATTAACTTGCATTTTACCATTGTTTGTAATGGTAGAGCTATTGCTAAGGTCACAAGTACATTCGAAGTAAGCGTTGTTATGGTTGGTTAAATAACCAGAACCATTAAGAATCAAGGTTGATCCAACGGCTGAGTTTAAGGTACCATAATTATCAAAAGAACCATTGATCGTAAGTGTAGCAACACTTTCAATGACACCATAATTATTGATACTTGTTCCACTAAGGTTACTTACGTTTCCGAAGTTAGTAACAGATCCATAGTTGTTGAAAGAACCAGATACGATTTCTAAAGCGCCAGAAGCTGCATTATCAATAATACCATAGTTTTCAAGGCTACTATAACTTTTAAATTCACCGTCATTATCAAATGTAATTGATCCGGCATTAATAAAAAGCTCGTTGCTGTTTACCATACCCCCATCAAAATTAATGATAACTCCAATATTATAAATCACTGTATTAAAGGTCAGTGTTCCTCCATTTTGAATGGTATAATCAATTAGATAGCCTCCCTCATAAACAGGAAAAGCACCTCCCTGAGGTGCACCTGGTACAATCGCTGTATAACCTGTGGTCGGGACCCCGCCTGACCAGTTAGCTGAATTCGACCAATCCGTATCGACATCCCCTGTCCATACGGAAGTTTGTGCAAACACACCAGTTCCCAGCAAAAGGAAAAGTAAGGCTGGTAGGATATGTAAAGCACATTTAAAATTTTTGTAGATAATTTTCATGAGTTCAATTAATTTAGTTTTGAATAGTCAAAGAAAAATGGATTAAAAAAAGCATAAGCTTCACACCAATATTAATTGGTGATTTCAGAAATGCATCAACGCCAAAAATCTCAATTAAGTCAAAAGCTGTTTCGTTAAGTCAGGGCATAAAAATCCCAGGCTTAATTGTTTGCAACAACAAAAGCCTCAAAAGAGCAACACATTAAAATTGCTAAATTGAAGTAGGGGCGTATTCAATAAAACGTCAATAGAATATTTTTGAAGTTGGGTATGCTTCTATTCTAATGGAACTTGTGGGTAATGTATTTACAGGTTTGTGTGATTAGCGATGAAACCGTTGTCAGAAAGTTTTCTAACATTAAAAATTTAAAACATAGATTTCAATCTCTAAAACGTTAATCATTTGATTATCCAAGAAGAATTGGGGTGAGGGGAAAGGATTTGCAATTGTTGCCTTAGCGTTCCAATTACAATAACAAAGATACGGGCAATAAAAGTCAGATACTTACCCGAAAAGTACTAATTATTGATTTATGATTATTTAGATATGAGTAAGTGCTCAAACAACTGATAAGTTATGCTCACCATAAAAAAGCCCTCCCAGGAATCCTGAGAGGGCTAATTTATCGTTTAGCTGAAGCTTAAAGTCTTACAACTTAGACACAACGAATAAATTCGTCATGAGTTTGCGTCCTTCCACTTTAATAGACATACCATACATTCCAGAAGGATATGTACTTACATCAAAACCAATTGCTTGGCTTGAAATTTCACTCACATTAAGTACTTGCATTAATTGTCCAAGGTTATTTACAACCTGAATGGTCGCTGATTTACCAGCAAACTCTTTCAAGCTGACAAATACCTGACTAGCCGTTGGATTAGGATATAATGCAAATACATCAACATCGATATCAAAGACCACCACTTCAATAGCAGAGTATCTATATTCTCCAGTATTGAAAACCTCTTTTAATCGATAGAAGTTGGTTCCAGTAAATGGTGCCGCGTCTCTATCTTGATAGTTGATCGCATTATTACTATCATCTATACTTTCTACATCTTTGATCGAATTAAAGTCAATTCCATCGACTGAACGCTCTATCACAAAGTAGCTATTCTTGTATTCCGTATTCGTTGTCCAGTTCAAGCTTACCTCACGACCATCTTTAGTTGCATTGAAGAATAAGAATTCTGGTTGCGTAACCGCTTCCAAACCTGTGCCTCCAGTTACTGTATAATAACCATCAACTTCACATATCTTACTCCATCCTGAATCGTAATTAGTTGCTCTAACGAAGTAGGTATCATTAGCTAAGCCCGAAACAGTATGTGGATTATCACAATCATTCAAACAATCAAAAACTGAAGACCACGAAGAATTAAAAACATGAACAATTACATTCGCTCCTGTCAATCCATCAATCGTAATACTCCCAGGTCCAGTTGAGATTGCAATATCACAGTCGCTTGGTACTTCACCTAGACAGGTACAACCATCACTCTGAATAACATCACCTTCTGTTTCTGGGTTTCCATCATCACAAATTGTTCCTTGGGCAGTTGGTAAGCTACCATCATTATCATCACAATCTTCGTTTGCACAAACACCATCGCCATCTGCATCTCCTGAATAAGTACCTGCACAATTACAATCTGTATCATATACATCGTTATCGGTACAAACATCATTATCATTACAAGAAGTACCTGGAGTACAGGCTGCTCCTCCTCCATCAATTGTAAAGTATTCCGTAAACTCACATTCTGTCTGATAAGAAGAATTGTACACTTTAAGTTGGATGTAGTAATCACCATCAGGCAATGTAATTACACTCTGACAATTATCAAAGCATTCATAAACTGTAGCCCAACCATTTCCTGTATCAAAAATCTTGATTGAGTTATGTGCACCATTCAATCCAGTTACAGTTACATCATTACCGCTAACTGAGTACAATGGATTACAACCAGTAGCAATTGGTGTACCCTCGCAAGCACATCCGTCTGCTCCGATTACATCATTCTCTGTATTTGCATCTCCATCGTTGCAAGTTGTTCCTGCTGTTTGAGGGATTACTGCTGCATCATTGTCATCACAATCTACGTCTGCACAGTATCCGTCACCATCTGCATCTCCTCCATTATTATCACAAGCTCCTCCTATAGGTGTACCTGCACAAGAGCATCCATCTGCTCCGATTACATCATTCTCTGTATCAGCATCTCCATCATCACAAGTTGTACCTGGCGCTGCAGGAAGTGAAGCATCTGAATCATCACAATCTTCATTTGCACAAGTACCGTCACCATCTACATCACCAGAGAAAGTACCCACACAATTGCAATCTGCATCATATACATCATTGTCAGTACAAGCATCTCCATCATTACAACTAGCTCCTACTGAACATCCACCAGTCACGTCAAAGTATTCTTGCAAAGTACACTCTGTTTGCCATGAAGCATTGAAAATTTGAATATTAAGGTAGTAGTTTCCTTCCGGAAGATTAATTACTGCTGGGTTTCCACAATCATCTAGACAATTGAAAATTGTAGCCCAACCATTTCCTGTATCAAAAACCTTAACTGAGTTATGTGCTCCATTCAATCCGGTAACTGTTAGATCATTCCCATTGACTGAATACATGGGGTTACAACCCGTTTCTATTGGTGTACCTGCGCAAGAGCAACCATCTACTCCGATCACATCGTTTTCTGTATCAGCATCTCCATCGTCGCAAGTTGTACCTGCTGCTTGAGGAATTACTGCTGCATCATTATCATCGCAATCTACATCTGCACAGAATCCGTCACCATCTGCATCTCCTCCATTAGCATCACAAGGATCTATTGGTGTACCTGCACATGAACAGCCATCTGCTCCGATTATATCATTCTCTGTTGTTGCATCTCCATCATCACAAGTTGTACCTGCTGTTTGAGGAATTACTGCTGCATCATTATCATCACAATCTACATCTGCACAGAATCCGTCGCCATCTGCATCTCCTCCATTATTGTCGCATGGGTTTGCCCCGTCATTATCTTGAATGGTCACTTCTAATTGGTTATCTGGAAGAGCGGCATTGACTGGGTTAGAAAAATCAAGTGTAAATGTTTCATCTCCTTCTTCCTCTCCATCATCAATTATAACAACAGCAATTGATATACAAAGATCACCTGCTGGGATTGTAATTGTTCCGATTCCGAAACCAAAATCTCCAGAGGCTGCAGCGGTACCGCTTGTAGTTATGTAGGTAACTGAAACATCCTGGTTGCTAACTGAACCGATACAAACATCAATGTTTGCGGGGGTAATTCCTTCATTCACGGTAAGGTCAGTAAGAATAATATCTACTGGCAAAGCCCCTGCACAAGTACAACCGTCTGCTCCTATTACATCATTCTGTGTAGCAGGATCACCATCATTACAAGCTGTACCCTCTGGTAAAGGAACAACAGATGCGTCATTATCATCACAATCTACATCTGCACAAATACCATCACCGTCTGCATCACCACCATTATTATCACAGTTTACGATTGGAGTACCAGCACAAGAACAACCGTCTGTACCGATCACATCATTTTCTGTATCAGCGTCGCCATCGTCACAAGTTGTACCCGGTGTAGCTGGGATAGTTGGATCATTGTCATCGCAATCTACATCTGCACAAACATTGTCACCATCTGCATCTCCCCCATTGTTTACACAAAGTCCACCGTCTGCAATATTGATATTGAAAATGCATAATTGTGTGTTGACACAATCATCAGAAATCAGATAGATCACTTGTGTATTTCCGTTTGGAATAAATGATCCACTAGTAGGACCTGAAATCTGAGTAACTGAAGCGGTTGAACCAAGGTAGCAGTTAGAACTTCCAGTTGGTGTAGTCCAGTTAAGAACCATACCTCCAGAACCTGGGTCTGAAGTTTCTGTAATATCTGCTGGGCAGTTTGCCACTGTCAGAGTTGCAGGAACAAAATTTACGCTTACGTTGAACAAGCAAGAGGCGAAGTTTCCACAAGAATCAAAAACAGCGTAACCGATACCAGATGTTCCGATTGGAAATTCAGATCCGTTATCAAGTCCTATGGTTTGTTCTGTACCGATTGGTCCTTCACGGAAACAATCAGAGGTTCCTCCTGGAGCCGCCCAAGATACAGTTGCTGAAGTAGCGCCCGGTGCTGCATCAGTTGTGATATCTGTTGGACAATCAGTCATCATAAATTCAGCAGGAACAGCATCTACAGTCACGTCGAAAGTACAAACTTCAAGGTTACCGCAAGCATCTGTTATTTCGTATGCAAGTTCAGTTACACCTTCTGGGAAATTAGAGCCACTTAATGGACCTGCGATTAGAGTGACCGTTAATTCTGGGTCTCCATTGCCACCTCCACCAGACTCTCCACCAGACTCAATGCAGAAATTATTGACATCTTGAGTCGTAAATGTTGCACCAGAAGCTAAGACCGCACCATCAGCATTGGTCAGGCTATAAGAACCATTACCATAGGCACAACAGAGGCCGTCTCCGTAGCTATCGTTAATCACCAAGTCATAACAACCATCGATCAAACAAGTCATTTCAATTAAAGTAGAGCCATCTGGTTCAGCACCGTAATTTCCACCACTTGCTACTGAATTGCCATCTCCGTCGTTAATAGTCCAGCTAATATCTTCTGGATAGTTATCGAATACAAAGGTCAAGTTGACATCAGTACAAGCTTCTAGGCATGGAATTTCAATTACAAATTCGTAATGATCTGTGATAGGTTTATCTGTCCATAAGCCCGTTGAGTTTAGCATACGAACGCCATAATCAATTCCATTACCGTTAGGTTCTCCACTATTCCAGTTTGTGTAATTAAGAGGCTCCCCTGTTGTCCAATTAAAAACTCCAGGGCTTGAAACAGTATTTAATCCTGTCCAAACACTTCCTGATGCAGGATTAATTCCATTTTGTATAAAGTCATTTTCTTCTTGTGAAGTGATCGTAGCTAAGTTCCCTCCATTTGCCTGAGCTATTGCATTTGCATCGTTCCAGCTATCGTTGGTATTCGAAACAAAATATCTGCTATCGTTCAAGTCACCAATCAATGTAAAACCTGAAATACTTCCAGGTAATGTACATTCATTTGGACAAGCAATTTCAACAACAAATTCATAGTGATCTGCAATAGGTCTATCGGTCCATAAACCGTTTGAGTTTAGCATGCGAACACCATAGTCAATTCCATTACCGTTAGGTTCTCCACTTTTCCAGTTTGTGTAATCAAGAGGCTCCCCTGTTGTCCAATTAAAAACTCCAGGGCTTGAAACAGTATTTAATCCTGTCCAAACACTTCCTGATGCAGGATTAATTCCATTTTGTATAAAATCATTTTCTTCTTGTGAAGTGATCGTAGCTAAGTTTCCTCCATTTGCTTGAGCTATTGCATTTGCATCGTTCCAGCTATCGTTGGTATTCGAAACAAAATATCTACTCCCGTTAAAGTCGCCAATCAAAGTAAAACCTGTAAGACTGCTAGGAAGTTGCGTACAATCAGTATCAGCTCCTCCTCCAGATGGAGCACAAGTTGTAGTTGCTGTAGGAGTTGTCCAACTAGCAGGAGCGAATTGAGCACCTGGCTCAGTTGTCACTGTAATATTAGATGGACAAGTGAACGTAATATCTGGATCATCAACCGGAACTACAGGAGGCTGGTATGCAATTACTGCAACAAAATCTTCACATGAAGAAGAGACACCAAAATTATCTGTAATCGTAAGTGTTACTATTTGTGTACCGATATCAGCTGTTGTGAACGAACTAGGACTAACTGCATAGTCAACTAAGGTTGCACCACAAGAACCGTAACTACGTCCTTGGTCAATTGCGTCAGCTGTAAAGCTTACATTACCCGTTTCATCCAGTTCAAAAACAACTCCTCCTTTACAAGCAGGTATTGGAGCTGGTGTAGAAGCTAGGTCGGTGAATGTTTCACCAAATTCGCCGTTGGTTTCGTTTACGGTTCCAGTAATTTCGAAAACTAAACCTTCGTTAAGGATACTGCCTCCAATATTATTTCCAGCATTTTGGATTAGCTTACCGCAAATTTCCAAAGTGATGGTACTACTATTGTTAAGGGTACTATTATTCTCGAGTAGCCCAGAAGAACTGATATTTAGAGTACCATTATTGGCAACCGTTCCATCATTGATGAGCTGACCACCAAGATCTAAGTCGTTATTATTGGTAATGGTTGCGGTGTTGTTTACAACTGCAGCGGACTGTATTGCGAACATTCCGTCAACTAATACATTTCCCTGATTTGTAAAATTACCATTAATGTCAAGTGTACCTGTTGGTTCCACTTCGATGACACTACTTACACCGGTAGTCAAACTACTACCAAAAGGTAAAGAGGCTATTCCTGACAAGGTAAAAGTTCCATTATTGACCATTCCATTACTATTGGAAAAGTCACCATCAATGTTTAACAAACCATCATTATTGATTTGTCCATTACTGGAGAAAG
>CAKZUK010000219.1 GCA_937921775.1 uncultured Saprospiraceae bacterium | reverse complement strand
CTAGTTAAAGTGCTCGAAAACACCAACTAGAATAGAATTCTAATCTGTGTGCTTCGATGATAAATTATCTTTCACGTATTAATATTTTTTTCCTCTATCCAAATCTTCCTCTTCTTCCTTCTCAGTGTCAATGAACTTTTTCTACTTACTAGCTGATTTTCAACGGTTTGAAAGCCATTCTCGCAAGCGGACTGCAAAGATAGATTAATAAGTTCTAGTAACCAAGTTATTTTGAACTTTTAGTGATAAAAAAAGTAAAAAAAATGCCCCTCATTGAAGTATTTACAAATCCCCTAAAGCACGGCAGGTTACTGTATTGTTTATCAGCAACTTACAGGTTTTAAAATTTTTATATGAGATGATTATTTATTTAACTTTATTTTAAAGAATTAATGCCTTTTGATGACTTTATTGATAAAACCAGTAACCAAGGACACATAGGAAGAAAAATCAATCTATTCCCAACCACTATATCCGCCTTTCAAATCATATACTTTTTCCATTCCCATGTCTTTAAGCATCTTGTAAGCCTTGGCACTTCTACCTCCACTTTTACAATAAATGAACACAGGACGATCTTTGTCTAAGGATTTTAATTGACTCTGAAAGTCATCATTGTAAAAATCTATGTTTAATGCACCTTCAATACTGCCCTCTTTAAATTCACCAAGAGTACGTACATCTATAAGCTGCGGATTAGTCATAGAACTTAATAGACTAGCAAAACGCTCTTTTGAAACTTGACCATCAGGCGAGTCAGAGAGAGTAGGAGCGGTAGTAGAGATAGTCGTTTCTTCTATTTTAGCACTCTCTGATTCAGGAGCAGCTCCTCCACATGAGCAATAAATAGCCATAAGAAAGACAACAAGAAGAGAATAAACTGATTTCATAATATTAGTTTTTTAAAAATGAACATGAATTAAAGCTAAATCTAATGTAGTTCTTTAAACGCTTCAATTAAATAACACCCAAATATAAAAATCCCCGGAGGTAAAGACCTGCCGGGGATTTTATATTATTGGAAAATAATTCTTTTAGGAATTACTCTTTTCCTCCTTTTAACGAATCCTGCCACTCTTTCAACTTATCCCATTCTCCACTTGCAGCCATCTTAGCCTGGTCAGGCCAAGTTGTTGGATCGTGCATTTTGTAACGACTTCCACCTTCAAGTAGAATCTCACGAATACGATCAGGATTTGCTTCAGCTAGCTGAGCGAAAGTTTTGATGCCACCATTTTGAAGTAGCTCTTCAATTTTTGGCCCTACACCTTCAACTTTCTTTAAGTCGTCAGCAGCAACATCAGTTGCATCAACGCTGATTTCTTCTAACTCTTCAATTTCCTCAATCTCTTCTACTTCTTCAACTACAGGTGCCGCAGCAACAACTGGCTCTGGTGGCGCAGCTGGAGTTTCTTCCTTTACAGGAGGAGCTGGTTTAGCAGCAGCATCTTCATTCAACTGATCCTTCAATTGACTAAAGCCTGCTAGCTCACCAAGAGTAGTTCTTTCAGTCTTAGTGTTTTGCGCTTTAACAGCAGTAACTGTACGTTTCTTTTCTTGGAATTTCTCTTCTTTCACTGACTGGTCAGCTTCACGCTTAATATCATCAAGGTATCGAAGGTGAGAAACTAAGATTCGCTTATCGTCACGATTGAATTCAATTACTTTTACAGTTAATTGCTCTTCAACGTTAGCTAGTGTACCATCTTCTTTTTTCACATGCTTGATTGGAGCAAATGCTTCCAAACCATATGGCAATTGAACGATAGCACCACGATCGTCACGACGTACGATTGTTGCTTCATGGTAAGAACCTACAGGGAATACATTTTCGAAAGTATCCCATGGGTTTTCTTCAATCTGCTTATGTCCTAAAGAAAGCTTACGGCTATCTTTGTCAATTTCTAAGATTACGATATCAATATCTTTTCCTTTAGAAGTAAACTCAGAAGGGTGAGAGAATCGCTTCGTCCAAGATAGATCTGAAATATGAACCATACCCCCAATACCTTCTTCCAACTCAACAAAGACACCATATGGCGTAAGGTTTTTCACCTCACCTGTGTGGCGGCTATTAACTGGGAATTGGTTTTCAATTTCACTCCATGGGTCTTTAGACAATTGCTTGATACTTAAAGACATTTTACGGTCTTCACGGTCAATCGTCACAACCTTTGCTTCATACTCTTGTCCAAGCTTGAAATATTCTCTTGCATTAATTGGATGATTACTCCAAGTAACTTCAGATACGTGAATCAAACCTTCAACACCAGGTTGGATTTCAAGGAATGCTCCGTAATCTTCAATATTTACGATCTTACCTTTAACAGTACTTCCTTCGTTAACTTCTTCGGTAAGTACTTCCCAAGGATGAGACTGAAGTTGTTTCAAACCAAGAGAAATTCTCTTCTTGTTTTCATCAAAATCAAGTACAACTACATTGATTTTCTGATTCAATGCAAGTACTTCACTTGGGTGAGAAATACGACCCCATGAAATATCAGTGATATAAAGTAGACCATCAACACCTCCAAGATCAAGGAATGCTCCAAAATCTGTAAGGTTCTTCACGATACCTTCCAGTACTTGTCCTTTTTCAAGACGAGCAATGATAGCTTCACGCTGTTCTGCAAGGTCGCTTTCGATCAATGCTTTATGTGAAACAACTGCATTCTTAATGGTTTCGTTAATCTTAACCACTTTGAATTCCATTGTCTTACCTACATATGCATCATAATCGATGATAGGCTTGATATCAATTTGTGAACCAGGTAAGAATGTTTCTAAACCTCCAGCGTCTACGATAAGACCACCTTTAGTTTTACTAACTACTATACCTTGTATAACAGTACCATTTGTGTAAGAATCAACAATTGATTCCCAAGCACGTAGTAACTTAGCTTTACGACGAGACAAGATCAACTGACCTCTTTCATCTTCTTGCATTTCTACATATACATCTACACGATCTCCAGCTTTCAAATCAGGAATATCTCTGAATTCAGACAATGGAATCAAACCATCAGACTTGTATCTGATATCCAATACCACATCATTTGCTCCGATAGAAGCAACAAGTGCAGAAACAATCTCATTTTCACCAAGAGAACTAAGAGTAGATTCGTACTCTTCTAGGTAGGCTGCGATTTGGGCTTCATCATAAGGTAGCGCATGTTTGTTACCTTTTTCCCAATCGAAATCATCATGTGGAGTTCCAGAGGTATCAACTTGTTCGATTAATTCATCGATGCCGATTTCTTCCGGTCTCTCATTGCCAGTATCATTAGCAGGAGTTACATTCCCAGTAGGAGTAGCTTCTGTTTTGCCAGCATTTTTTTCAAGGTCCTTTTCGTTTGACATAAAGATCCCTGTGTTTTGTAGTTCCTTCCTACGTTTTAGGCTTGGAACGGGTTAATAAATAGATTTAGCGCGGCAAAGGTACGTCTAATTTTGTTTTTAAACAAAGTTAACTTGAAGTTAATTTCAAGTCGTTATTCAAATTGATTTATCTGATAATTTTTACGCTTTTCAAACCCATACTTCCTTGTTTTTCAAAGGAATCTAGAAATATTAATCAAAAATGAGTCATCTATATTCAAAATCCATCAGAACTTATAGCAATTTATAATTTTGACTAACGACTTAAGTCAACTAGGCCTGAAACTTGCCTTTTTTACTAAAAGTTGTACTTTTAAGGAATTAAGCTGAATAGTCAGCTTAAATTGGAACGCTGAAACACATTTATCAAAAAATAATTAGATACAATGAACGATAATAGACCCTGGTTAAAAAACTACCCTACTGGCATACCTGCAAATATAGATGCCGATGCATATAGTTCATTGGCAGATTTGCTGGAAGAAACATTTAAGAAATATCCTGGCAGTGTGGCTTTTTCCTGTATGGGAAAAGATCTCACTTTTGAGGAATTAGATAAGCTATCAAGCCAATTCGGAGCTTATCTACTTTCTCGTGGCTTACAAGCTGGAGATAAGATTGCCTTGATGATGCCTAATATGTTGCAATATCCAATTGCATTATTTGGAGCATTACGAGCTGGCCTCGTGGTTGTAAACACCAACCCCCTCTATACGCCTAGAGAAATGGAGCACCAATTCAAAGATTCAGAAGCAAAGGCTATTATAATTGCAGAGAATTTTGCGGCGAATCTTGAGAAGATAATCGATCAAACAAAGATCAAAACCGTTATTGTTACCAGTATTGGTGAACTACTTGGTATGCTAAAAGGAAAGATGGTAAACTTTGTAGTACGAAAGATCAAGCGGATGGTCCCATCTTATAATATTCCGAATACAGTTACATTCAACGAAGCCCTTAGTCAGGGTAAAAAGTTTTCACTAAATGGTCATCAAGGCCTACCCAATGATGTAATCTTACTTCAATATACTGGTGGAACAACAGGTGTTTCAAAAGGAGCGATGCTTACCAATAAAAATTTGGTCGCTAACATGCTTCAGATTCGATCGTCTATGATGCCATTTCTAAAAGAAAACGAAGAGATTGCACTTTCGCCATTACCTATGTATCACATTTTTGCTTTTACTGTCAACTGCCTAGCGCTAATGAGCATCGGATCGAAAACAGTATTAATTGTAAATGCACGAGATCTTGATTCAATTGTAAAGGCATTTAAAGACGATTCAATTACCCTGATGACAGGCGTGAATACTCTTTTCAATGGCTTATTAAATAATAAAAGTTTTTGTGAACTTGACTTTACTTCACTCCAAGTCACTGTTGGTGGAGGCATGGCTGTACAACGAGCTGTAGCTGAAAGGTGGAAGGAAGTTACTGGCTGTCCCTTGTCTGAAGGCTATGGTATGACAGAATCCTCACCAGTAGTAACTGTTAATCCAATTGATGGCTCCGGGCGACTTGGGACAATTGGGCTTCCTGTTCCTTCCACAGATGTACGCATCGTAGATGAAGAAGGCAAGCCATTACCTGCAGGAGAACGCGGTGAGATACAAGTAAAAGGTCCTCAGGTCATGAAAGGCTATTATAACCGAATTGAAGAAACTAATAATACTATCCGAGATGGGTGGTTATGTACAGGTGATATTGGAAAAATGTCAGAAGATGGATACTTTGAGATTGTTGATCGCAAAAAAGATATGATCTTGGTTTCCGGATTTAATGTTTTCCCGAATGAAGTGGAAGATGTTGTTGCCATGAATGAAAAAGTACTAGAAGTAGCAGCTGTAGGAGTGCCTGACGAGAAGTCTGGTGAAATTGTAAAACTATTTGTAGTCAAAAAAGATAAGTCACTTGATGAAAAAGAATTGATTGCTTTTTGCCGAGAACATCTGACTGGATATAAGGTACCTAAGCTGATAGAATTCAGGAAGGAATTACCCAAAACAAATGTTGGTAAAATATTACGACGTGTTCTTCGGGACGAAGCCACAGGGAATACCTAAATAATTTTCTCTAATAAAAAACGGTTATTTCTAATGTAGAAATAACCGTTTTTTTATTCTTTAAAGAATTTGAAAGTTCTAACTTACAAGATGAAGTCTTTTACTCTCAAAAAATCTTATCATGAAAACAAGTAGCACCATTTTTTTTCTATTAATAAGTATACTTACCTATAGTCAAACTAAGATTGACTCCAGTCTACTTACTATCGACCGAATTTATTCTTCCAATGAATTTCGAATGGATTATTTTGGCCAAGCTCGGTGGATAGAAAAAGGCGCGGCTTACACTACATTAGAACGCTCTGATGCTTACAAAGAAGCATACAATATTGTACGTTACGAGACGGTCAGTGGACAACAAAGCACATTAATAGATGCTCAACAGTTGATCCCATTCAAGGGTGAAGAACCACTCTCTATCTCCAACTACATCTGGTCAAATGACAAAAGCCAACTTTTGATTTTCGCTAACACAAAAAGAGTTTGGCGCTACAATACAAAAGGAGATTATTGGATTTTTAACTTAAAAAATGGAAAGCTTCAACAAATAGGAAAAGGCCTGCCTGAGTCCTCTTTAATGTTTGCTAAATTTTCACCTGACGACAATAGTGTTGCCTATGTGAGCAAACACAATATTTATGTCGAAGACATTAATTCTCAAAAAACAACACAACTTACACAAGATGGTTCTGAAACGTTAATTAACGGGACCTTTGACTGGGCTTATGAAGAAGAGTTTTCATGTCGCGATGGTTTCCGCTGGAGCCCCGATGGAAAGCATATTGCTTATTGGCAAGTCGATGCAAAGGACATTCGTAATTTCCTAATGACAAACACAACGGACTCTATTTATTCATACAACGTCCCTGTACAATATCCGAAAGTAGGAGAAGATCCCTCTGCATGCAAAATTGGCGTTGTAGCTGTAACAGGGGGAAAGACAGAATGGATGAATATTCCTGGCGACAACAAGCAAAATTATCTTCCAAGAATGAAATGGATGAAGGACAGTCAACACCTGCTTGCGCAACAGATCAGTCGTAAGCAAAATGAAATTAATTTGTGGCAAATTGAAATTAAAAATGGGCTAGCAAAGTCTATTTACAAAGAGAAAGACGATGCATGGATTGATGCCATAGAACCGAATGATTGGCTATGGCTAAATGAAGGAAAAGAATTCACCTGGACTAGTGAAAAAGATGGATGGAGACACCTCTATCGAATTTCCAAAGACGGTAAAAAAACTACACTAATATCTGAAGGTGAATACGATGTTATTTCAATTCAGGAAATCGACAAAAAAGGAGGTTGGTGCTATTTCATTGCATCACCAAACAATGCCACTCAACGGTATCTCTATCGACTTCCATTATACAAATCCGGTAAGGCTGAACGACTAAGCCCTCTCAGTCAATCAGGCATACATTCTTACCAAATTGCTTCGGGAGGAAAATATGCTTTTCACACTTTTTCCAACTTAAATAATCCACCTGTAAAAACACTGATTAGTTTACCTGACCATAAGTCAGTACGCTTGCTAATTGACAATGAAGCTTATCGCAAAAAGTATCAAAAACTAAAGACTGGTAGCAAAGAATTTTTCAAAGTCACAACAGCAGATGGAGTGGAAATGGATGGCTATATGATCACACCGCCTGACTTTGATAAAAACAAAAAATATCCCGTCATCTTTTATGTCTATGGGGAACCTGCGGGACAAACAGCTCAGGACGGCTGGCAAAGCAATCTCTGGCATCTAATGCTTTCGCAAAAAGGTTATATCGTCATCACTATGGACAATCGGGGTACTCCCGCTCCAAAAGGACGGGCTTGGCGAAAAAGTATTTACCGAAAGGTCGGCGTCATCAATTCAAACGACCAAGCCATGGCAACTAAGGAGATCATGAAATGGAAGTTTGTGGACGCAGATAGAATTGGAGTTTGGGGATGGAGTGGAGGTGGCTCAATGACTTTGAATTTACTATTCCGATATCCTGAAATTTACAAAACTGGAATTTCAGTAGCTCCTGTTTCCAACCAATTATACTATGATAATATTTATCAGGAACGATATATGGGTGTTCCTTGGGAAAATAAAGAAGACTTTATTGAAGGCTCACCTATTACTTATGCAAAAAACCTAGAAGGCAACTTGTTGCTTATTCATGGTACTGGCGACGACAATGTTCATTATCAAAATGCAGAAGCATTAATAAATGAACTCATTCTACATAACAAGCAATTTCAAGTCATGCCGTACCCCAACCGATCTCATGGTATTTATGAGGGCAAAAATACAAGACCACACCTTTATACCTTAATGACCAATTATTTATTGAATAATATTCAACCTGGAGTTAAGTAGTAAAACTCGTGTTAGGTCGATAGGCTAATTAAAAAAAGAGCCAACTCGTAACGAGTTGGCTCTTTTCTATTTGTCTATAATTGTAAAGACTTACTATCTTTTACCCAATAAATCCCTGATTTCTCCAAGTAAATCTTCTTGAGTAGGACCTGCTGGCGCTTCTTCTGCTTTCTTTTGCATCTTGTTATAAGATCTAACGATTAAGAACATAACGAAACCAACAATGATCAGATTGATGATTGAGTTGACCCAACGTCCCCAAGCAATTACCGGAGCTCCTGCTTCAGTTGCAGCTGCAAGTGATGGGTATTCTTTACCATCAAGAGGATAGTGCAAATCTTCAAAGTTCATATCACCTGCTGCCTGACCTACTACTGGCATAATGATGTCAGATACGAAACCTGATACAACAAGTCCGATGGCTCCTGCCATAATAACTGCCACTGCAAATTCAACGACGTTTCCCGTCATTATGAAATCCTTAAATTCCTTTAACATAATTAATTGTTTTTAGTTGATTTAAATAATTTTCCTACAATATGTTAGACGAATATAGTCAAAGATGTCACATATTTAACAAACTCCACATAAAAAAATACCTGACTGAGAAGAACTCAGCCAGGTATTTGCATAAATCATATGCTAAGAAACGGTTATTATTTAACCATTTCCTCTCTTATCTTATTTAGTGCAGATCCAGCCTTTACCCAGTCAATTTGAGCTTGGTTATAGGTGTGAGCTACTTCAAATTTACTTTTCTTGCCATCAGCGTGCTGTAAAACAATAGTTAGGTTCTTTCCTGGTTCCATTTTATTGAAATCTGGAATGCTTACCAAATCGTCTTGTCTAACTTTGTCGAAATCCTTAGGGTTCACGAAAGTTAAAGCCAACATACCTTGCTTCTTCAGGTTAGTTTCGTGTATACGAGCAAATGATTTCACAATCACTGCGTTTACCCCTAGGAAGCGAGGCTCCATAGCTGCATGCTCTCTTGACGAACCTTCACCTAAATTCTCCTCACCAAATACTACGGTACCTATTCCTTTTTTCTGATAAGCTCTTGCTGAATCAGGTACTGCCATGTACTTCGCTTTCTTATATGAATAGTTGATTACATTATTAGGCTCTTCGTTGAAGTAGTTGATCGCACCAATGTAACAGTTGTTAGAGATATTTTCAAGGTGACCTCTAAACTTTAACCATGGGCCAGCCATAGAAATATGATCTGTAGTACATTTACCTTTTGCTTTGATCAAAATGCGCATATCCTTCATGTCCTTAGCAGTGATTGGCACAAACGGTTTTAGTAGTTGCAAACGGTTTGACTTCTTAGCTACTTTTACTTTCACTTTAGATCCATCTTCTGTAGGTGGATTAAATCCAGCATCTTCTACATCAAAGCCTTTTGGAGGAAGCTCCACACCTTTTGGTGGGCTCAACATCACCTTACGGCCTTTTTTGTTTGTCAACTTATCTGTCAATGGATTGAAAGTCAAATCACCAGCGATCGCCAATGCCGTTACAATTTCTGGAGAAGCTACAAAAGCATGCGTCAATGGGTTACCATCATTACGCTTTGTAAAATTTCTGTTGAAAGAAGTAATGATAGAGTTCGCTTTTTTAGGATTTTTGTGTCTGTCCCATTGGCCGATACAAGGTCCACAAGCATTTGCCAAAACCATACCTCCCATATCTTCGAAAGGCTTAAGTAAGCCATCACGTTCTACTGTGAAACGAATTTGCTCAGAACCTGGAGTTACTGTAAATTCCGATTTCACTTCAAGGTTTTTCTTAACTGCCTGAACAGCGATAGAAGCTGCTCGATCCAAATCTTCGTAAGAAGAGTTAGTACAAGAACCAATCAAGCCTACGTCTAGCTTTGCAGGATAACCGTTTTCTTTAACCGCTGCTGCAAACTTAGAGATTGGCCACGCCAAATCTGGCGTATAAGGTCCATTGATATGTGGCTCTAGTTTAGTTAGATTGATTTCGATTACTTGATCGAAATATTTCTTAGGATCTTTATAGCATTCAGGGTCACCTGTCAAGTGCTTCTTCACTTTGTTAGCTAACTTAGCTACATCAGCTCTACCTGTTGCTTCAAGATAACGTGCCATTGATGGGTCGTAACCGAAAGTAGAAGTTGTTGCTCCGATCTCAGCCCCCATATTACAAATGGTACCTTTACCAGTACAAGACAAGCTTCTTGCACCTGGTCCAAAATATTCTACGATTGCTCCAGTACCACCTTTTACAGTAAGGATACCTGCAACTTTTAGGATTACATCTTTGGCGGAGGTCCAACCAGATAATTTACCCGTTAGTTTTATACCAATTACTTTAGGCATCTTCAGTTCCCAAGCCATACCAGCCATTACGTCAACTGAGTCAGCTCCTCCTACTCCAATTGCTACCATTCCCAATCCACCTGCGTTAGGTGTGTGAGAATCCGTACCAATCATCATTCCACCTGGGAATGCATAATTTTCCAAAACGATTTGGTGAATGATTCCCGCTCCTGGCTTCCAGAAACCGATACCATATTTATTAGAAACATCTTGAAGAAAATCAAAAACCTCAGAACTAGTATTAATGGCATTTTTCAAATCTTTCTTTGCCCCTACTTTTGCCTGAATCAGGTGATCACAGTGAACCGTTGAAGGAACTGCAACCTTATCTTTACCTGCCATCATAAACTGAAGCAAAGCCATTTGTGCTGTTGCGTCCTGCATTGCTACACGATCCGGTGCAAACATTACATAGTCCTTTCCTCTCTTGTATTTCTTTAGTTTAGATTCAGCGTGAAGATGGGTGTAAAGTATTTTCTCTGTAAGAGTCAAAGGTCGCTTCAAACGTTTTCTAGCCTTTTCAACTTGGTCAGCTAACGTGTCATAATGCGCCTTTATCATTTCAATATCAAATGCCATAATTGTATGAAGTTTAAAAGGTGATGGAGTGGCCTCCAATAAATCGGCTGCAAATTTACAATAATTATATCATTTTTGCTACCCTGTTTTTTTAAGCAAAAAATAATGTCGCTAACTTATACTCAATCAAATAAACAAAACACATTCACCTCGGTCATTTAGTCTTATTTATTGCCTTGTTGTGGTTAAGTTATTTTTTGCATTACTTAATTTAAACATAAAACAAATCTCATATTCAATTTGTTTAAACCATGTTTTTAACCATAGGTTTCCTCTACAAGTAATTAATTTCTAATAAACTTATATGTTTAGGATACAATCAGCTCTTGAACGAATCAGCTTCTAGCCTTTTACAGACAAATACGATCTTTTTTAATCTTCGAGCCTGAATTATAAGTAATTTTGTGGTTCAAAAAAACAATCTAATTTCCATGAGAATATTACCTTTTATTTATTGCTTAATATGTGGGGCCTTTCTTCAAGCTCAACCAGATCGAATATTATTAGATGAAGATTACAGTGATTGGCAAGATGTCTCAATAGCTTATAGTGATCCAATTGGGGATAATGGAAGTTCCAATATTGACTTTGGAAACCTATGGATTGGCAATGATGATGCTTTCCTCTTTTTCAGATTGGAAGTAGGTGCTGAAATCAATTTACAGGATGACAATGAAATTACGATCTATATTGACACCGACAACAACGCATCGACCGGCTCCCAAAACAATGGCATTGGCGCAGAGCTTGTTTACAACTTTGGCGATCGGTCAGGAACTGTTTTTGTAGGAAACAGCAATGCGAATTTGGGACATGAGAATATTCGATTATACACTTCACCAACAGTTACTTCTGAAGAGTTTGAAATTGCGATATCCCGCGATCTCAACTTTTTCGGACAAGACCTTTATATAGGTAACAATATTAAAGTACTTGTAAAAAACAATGTCAATAACAATACTGATGTTCTCCCCGATGGTTCCGGTGGTGTTAGCTATACTTTCAGCAATAGCAATCTAGATCCATTACCTGCCTACAGCATTAACCAACCGACGGACGCACAGCTTCGCATACTTTCGTACAATGTCTTATTCGACAATCTCTTTGAAAATAATTTGCAAGACAACTTCAATCGTATTATTAGTTCACTGAATCCTGACATCATTGGCTTTCAGGAAATATATGATCACACTGGCAGTCAGACGGCCAACAAGCTTGAAAGTTTTTTACCTTCCGGAAATGATGAGCAATGGTATCATGCCAAAATACAACCGGATATTATTGTGGTTAGTCGTTTTCCAATACTTAGTGGATTCCCAATTGGAACCAGCGTAAACGATACCCAAGGGAATGGCGCTTTTTTAATTGAACTTGACCCTACTACTGGGGCCAAACTATTATTTGTGGTAGCACACACACCTTGTTGTGATAATGATTTTGATCGCCAACGTGAGATCGATGCGATCATGGCTTTCGTTCGAAAAGCAAAAGACGGTACTGGTCAAATTACACTTTCACCAAACGATCCAATCGTGATTGTAGGAGATATGAATCTGGTTGGTGACCGACAGCAACAAACTACTTTAATTACTGGTGATATTTTTAACGAAAGTTTTTATGGGGCCGACTTTAATCCTGACTGGGATGGTACAGCTATGGATGACGCCAAACCATTGGCTAGTAACCTTCCCTTAGCTATGACTTGGTATAAAGAAAGTAGTTCTTTCTCTCCAGGACGATTAGATTATATGTTGTACAGCGGCTCGGTAATGGATTTAAAAAATTCTTTTGCCCTTTTCACCCCAGAGTTGACACAAGACCAGTTAAATGAGTTTAACCTCAATAGTGAAGATGCTACCCAAGCATCTGATCACTTACCCCTTGTTGGAGATTTTAATTTTGATTTTACTATTGCTACTACTGATATTGAAAAGGCTAAACCCATTTTTTTAAGTCTTTCCCCAAATCCTTTTAATGACTGGAGTACATTAAAAATTGAGCTTTCGCAAAAATCGGATCTTCGAGTAGAGTTATTTGATTTAAATGGAAAGCAAATCAACTTACTTTTAAACGAGGTATTATTAAGTGGAATACACGAAATCACAATTGATGGTTCGAATTTGGCGAGTGGTATTTATACTTGTCGGACGACTAGTGAATTTGGGGTGTTTAGTAAGCGGGTAGTGATTACTAGAGGTAAGTAAGAATAAGTTAGTTCGTTTCTACTCTGAATTCGTTTACAGCTGTATAGTATAAACAAGTTCAGATTAGAAACGAACTTATGCTTTTTTGATGGTCGCTTATTTTTGTTCGAGCCTTTCGATTAAGCGACTTGAAATTCGAAGGAAATTCATATTAGTTACCAATCCTACTAACTCTCCTTTTTGCACTACTGGTAGACAGCCGACGTCACTTTTTCGCATCATACCCAATGCCTCTAAAATAGTAGCATCAGGTTTAATGGTCAATGGCTTTTTAATCATGATATCTTTCACCTGTATTGCTTTACCACTCAGTTTGTTGTGCTTCATTAGGTGGCGCAAGATCAAGCGTGAGGTAACCAATCCAATTAGCTTTCCTTTTGTATTTTCTACCGGCATGAAACGAATTCGACGGAAGTCCATCATCTCTGCTACCAACTCAATAATATCGTCTTGCTGGACAGTAAAAAGATCGGTCGCCATAAATTCTTCCACCTTAATCTTGGATGGTCGGTATTCTTTTAATTCATCGAGGTTAGGGAGTTTCCACTTATGCACAGGAATATCTTTTTGTTGATTATTAATAATGGCTGCTGTAAGGCAAGAAAGTGCTTCATCTGGATTTGTTTCTTCCATCAGTTTGGTGTAAGCTCTTAGTTGCCACCGCGCACCATTCATATGCAACTTCGCTCTTTGCTCGATGATACCAAGGTATCTCTTTACATCATCTTTATCAATATCAAACTTAGCCAATCCTTTCTTCGCCATTGGCAATAGCTCTTTCAAAATCAAATCACAAACCGTTGTCTTTTTATCCTTAAACCAAGTTAACTGGGTATCAATTCCGTAGCGCGCTGCCTTGCCAAAATTGTCGCGTATGTCTGCGAAACTAATGTGCTTAGTTATGTCATCGTATTGATCAGCCATTCCTATCATCAAACCAATCCAGAAAACAGTATTTGCCATTTCGTCTATCACAGTTGGCCCCGCAGGAAGTACTCGGTTCTCGATACGGAGATGTGGTTTGCCGTTAGGACTGATACCATAGCAAGGTCGATTCCAACGATAGACGGTGGAGTTATGTACTTGCAATGACCGTAGTTTTGGCGTCTCACCTTTATTGATCATTTCAATAGAGTCCTCCGCTACATCACCACTGATCAATACTCTGAAGCGGGCAATATCTTCCCGGTAAATTTCCATGACAGATTTTTTGAGCCATCCGTTTCCGAAAGTTACCCGAGGGCTACGTTCGCGCATATGGTCATGAGTAGTACGTGTATCAACGGACTGTTGGAACAAAGCAATGCGGCTTTCATGCCATAGACGTTTCCCAAAAACGATAGGCGAGTTAGCAGCTACTGCCATAACCGGAGCGGCTAAGGTCTGAGCAATGTTGTACATCTTCACAAAATCCTTAGGTTCTATTTGTAGGTGTATCTGAAAACTCGTATTGCAAGCCTCCAAAAGCGGCGAATCGTGTTTGACTAAAAGTTCGTCGATTCCAGATAATCGCAATTCATAAGAAGAACCAATCAGTTGTTGATTAATGGATTCCATGAGCGCGAAGTATCGTTTCTTTGGAGTTAGGTTATGCATTTCCAAATCAAACTTTCGCAATGTTGGAAGTATGCCTGTCAGAATGATATCTGCTCCAAGTTCTTGAACTTTTTCACGAATTTTTTTCAGGTTACGCCTGTTCTCTGCTTCCATTTGACGAAAACACTTCCCTTTGAGTTGTCGAGGATCTAGGTTTGTTTCCAGATTGAATCTCGCGAGCTCTGTTTCTACCCAAGGATATTCCTTCATTTTATTTAGAGCCTTGATGGCTATAGGAGCAGGTTTGAGTGTTGGATTTTCGACCATGCACATTTCCTGTTCCGCTCCTATTCGGGTGATGCCACTTTCAAACCAGTCATTTTCGAGCATGTACTCTAAAGCCTGTACATCATTAAGGAGAGAACGCACAAAGCGTTGCATTTGCTTTTCGTCTTTTAGAATGGATACTTTCTGTTCGCCCATTTTGCTTGTTTTGATTTAAGAATATGGTCTAGTATATTCTGAAGTTGTTTATCGTTTCCTTCGAAATATAGTGATTAATTTAAAATGAAAGAATACTTTTATGAAATTCATTCGTTATAGAAAGAAGTTATTTAAATTATCCTTGATAAAAACGACTAATTCCTTTGATAAACTCTCTTCGTCTGCCTATTTAGCGAACTAAACAGGCGTTCAATCCTTAACGGGAAGTCCTCCTTCTTTTACAGTGAAACGACTTGCCAGCCTTCAGAGACACAGAACATAGAATTCCAAAATCACCGTATTTATCGAAAAATCAAAAATTACAAAACAACTCATATGAAAAAGGCTTTGCTTCCCATTTTAGTGATACTGATCTTAGCTTCATCTTGTAAAAAGGAGGAGCCGCCAACTTTATTTACAATGGATTACATCATAGATTTTACGATACCAACGGGTCTTGACCCATTTGGAGGAATACATGGTGTCAAAATTAGAGATATACCGACCAACATTGGGAGTTATTTGATTGCCAATAATATGGAGTTGGAAGACATTATTGAGATTGACCAGGCTTTCGCTAAACTGACTGCAGACTTCTCAGGAGTAGAGTATAATTTTATTAGAACTGCTACTGTTCGGATTGTTGATTCAGACGATGACACTATTTATAATCCGATATTTGAACGATTGCAAGTCCCCAATAATACTGGCCCTGTACTAGATATGATCCCAACATTGATCAACCCTACTGAGTTCTTAAAAAAGGAAACCTTTGACATTTGGTTTGAAATGGAGCTCAGAGATTTTTCGCCTTCATTGCTTGACAGTAGGCTGACTTTTCAATTTAAAGTACTAGATAAGTAATGCTATTTAGTGTATTTGAAAAGCCGTAGTTAGCTTCAGTGAATTAAGCTAGTTTTCGCTCTTATTCATTTACAGCAGCAATAGCCGTTTATAGTAAACGACATGTCCATGTGGATTTAATTTTTTGTGTAAATTTCTTCAAAATAATTTACAGGTAAAAACTAGCTAAATCTCGAAAAACCCTTATTAATCAACAGTTTTTGGAGCGATTTTTGCTGTTTTAACCTCGCACAATCAAACAATCAGCACCTACCGTTTGTTGGTAGACTGATTGTAACAAAAAACAAGAACACATGACCAATGCAAATCTGCGACTGTCACCCATACTGGCGATAGTTTTTTTGCTTATTTTATTTTCAGCCTGTACTAAAAAACCTGTTACTTCCATTGCCCCTAGTGAATTCACTAAAGAGCAACGGCTAGAACTCGGTGAACTCATCCGCAGTGCAATCGCACTTGACCAGGATAATTTTACGATTTTACCCAAGGCTCCTCCTTACGACACTTCTGTTTATTTTCTTTTGCAAAATTTATATAATCAGGCAACCAACGCTATGCGCGTAGACAACTACTCTCCTAGCGCCAACCGCTGGAACTATGAGCGTGAGTGGCCCGTTACCGTCTTGGTTTCTGACGAGCGAAATGCCTTTGTGCTTCCCGGTGGATTTCTTTATATCACAACTGGCCTTTTACAAACCATGAGCGAAGAGTACGAAGCTTATTACATCCTTTCCTTTGAAGCCAACCTTATGAATGAAGGCACTTTGCTTAATCGACTTATTTCTGAAATCAATACCAATGCTCTCGTAGATATCATTAATGGAAACCCAAGCCCAGGAGGACAACAAGGGCAATCCATGGCACAAATATTAAGTACACTTACCTTCGATAGTGATGAAGTTTGGGAAAATGACATAATAACTGCAGCATCTATCTGCAACACTTCCAAATGGGATCGCAAAGGGCTACTTCCTTTACTTGTTGATATTGACAATAACTTTGAGTGGTTTACCTATCGACCTTCTTACTCCAATCGCGATCAATTTATAAGCACGATGGGAGTAGAGTCCAGTGGTGATTGTGGATCATTGCAGACGAACTATCAGTCGGGTGGGTACCAGCGGTATGTATTGGATCGATTGTAAAATTAAATTGGCAATGGCAATGTTAGTCGCAGTGGAATTTGCAATTAAAATTATCACTGCAACTAACACTTTAGTTTTTTACCTTCCCATATGCACCAACAACACAGAGATATCAGAAGGTGAAACGCCACTTATTCGACTAGCCTGACCGATGGTACGCGGCTGTAACTGGGTCAATTTTTCACGGGCTTCTAATGAGAGAGAGACTAGACCATTGTAATTCAAGTCTTCATTCAGCTTTACTTCCTCCAGTCTATTCATTTTCTCTACCATCTCTTCTTCCTTACGGATGTAGCCTTCGTATTTCAAGGTTGTTTCTGCTAAAGAAATCACCTCTTCGTCGTAGTTATTTAGAAAGTCATTTAGAGCGGGTGCGTGTTGACGCAACGCTTTGATTCCTACGTTAGGACGGAGGATAACCATATTCATTTTCACTTTCTGCTTCAGCGGCTTGGAACCTACTGTTTCTAAAAAAGGATTAATTTCAGATGGATCGGCGCTCAATTTCTTAAAGAAGGAAATCAATTCTTTTTGTTGCGTTTCCTTGATAACTACCTTTTCCATTCGCTCATCCATATGATCCATTCCTAATGCTTGTGCTAGTGGCGTCAATCGCAAATCTGCATTGTCTTGTCGTAGCAAAATTCGGTATTCTGCACGTGAAGTAAACATTCGGTAAGGCTCTTTGGTTCCTTTGTTAATCAAGTCATCAATGAGTACACCGATGTAGGCCTCTGATCTTTTTAGTACAAATGGTTCTTCTTCTTTTACCGCAAGGTGTGCATTGACGCCAGCCATTAATCCTTGGCAGGCTGCCTCTTCGTAACCTGTCGTTCCATTTATCTGACCGGCAAAGAATAGATTCTTTATCAAACGAGTTTCCAAAGAAACTTTCAGTTGTGTTGGTTGAAAGAAATCATATTCTATGGCATAACCTGGGCGGAACATTTTCGCATTTTCAAAACCAACAATTTTGCGCAAAGCTTTGTACTGCACATCCTCTGGCAATGAAGATGAAAATCCATTCACATAAATTTCGCAGGTATCCCAGCCTTCTGGCTCTACAAATAACTGATGACTATCACGTTCTGCAAAGCGTTCAATTTTATCTTCAATAGAGGGACAATAGCGTGGTCCAATCCCTTGGATACGACCATTGAACATTGGAGATCGATCAAAGCCAGTTTTTAAAACATCATGCACAGCCTGACTGGTGTAGGCGATATGACAAGGACGTTGTTTGGTCAGCCTCGGCGTATCGGTGTAGGAAAATTTCCCCGGTTCTTCATCACCTGGCTGTACTTCCATTTTATCCCAATCCAGTGAACGACCATCCACACGTGGCGGTGTTCCAGTTTTCATTCTTCCTGCTTCAAAGCCCAGCGCGACCAACTGTTCTGTAATCCCAGTTGCAGCACGTTCGCCTGCACGTCCACCTCCAAATTGCTTTTCTCCGATATGGATCAAACCATTTAGGAATGTTCCATTTGTTAATACCACTGAATCACTTTCGATCTCAACCCCCATACCTGTACTGACGCCACACACACGACCATCTTTGACGACAAGTCCCGTCACCATCTCCTGCCAAAAGTCGATATTTACGTTTTCTTCCAACATTTTGCGCCATTTACCTGCAAATAGCATTCGATCACTTTGAGCACGTGGGCTCCACATGGCAGGTCCTTTAGAAAGATTGAGCATTCTAAACTGAATCATGGTATGATCCGTCACAATACCTGAGTATCCACCTAGTGCGTCCACCTCTCGTACAATTTGGCCCTTAGCCACCCCTCCCATAGCGGGATTACAGGACATTTGGGCAATGGTATTCATGTTCATAGTAACCAGCATCACCTTGCTACCCATGTTGGCAGCGGCTACGGCGGCCTCACAACCTGCGTGACCTGCACCTACTACTATGACGTCGTATTTTGGAAACATTTAATTTGAATGTTTTTTTTTGTTATTATTGAGTACAAAATTACGAAAAAGAGTTGATTAATGCTTTTATATAAATATTAGTATCTCAAATTAGATCTCTACTAATTGATTTACATAAGATAAAACCCTTTTTACTTCAGCTCCGTATAATTTTGTAATTTTGGGACGTTCTATAAACCCAAAAGGCAATTAAATAGTTTGACGGAATTATTTTGTTCCGTCCCTTAGTAGTTCCAATCAAATTTAATAGTGACATGAAACGACAAGCACTCGAAACAGATCAAAAAGCACTTGAGATTAATCTCAATGATAAAATATACGGCACCTTTTCAGAAATTGGGGCTGGACAAGAAGTAGCGCGATACTTTTTTCAAGTAGGAGCAGCAGCTGGTACTATTGCCAAATCCATGTCCGCTTACGACAAAGTTGTCTCTGATAAAATTTATGGTGTCGAAACTTCCGGACGTTATGTTTGTGAAAACAGAATTTATAAAATGCTGGATCACGAATATGATTTGATGGAATCCAGACTTTCGACCGAACGACCAGATACTAACTTTTTTATTTTTGCGGACTCCGTGGCTGCCATCAATTATACGCGTACTGTAAAGGGACATGGATGGCTTGGACTTAGATTTCAATTAACGCCTGGAGGTGAACCCAATGATATTATTTTGCATGTAAAGATGCTAGACAACGACAATAAGTTGCAACAGCAAGCAGTAGGTATACTGGGTGTGAATTTGATTTATGCTTGCTACAATTATCACGAAGATCCTGAGGTTTTATTGCAATCCTTAATGGACAATCTTCATGACCGGATGGCCATCGACATGGTGCGCATCACCGGACCTGATTTTGTTGATTTAGATAATCGTTGGTTGAGTTTAATGTTGGTCAAACATGGCTTGAGTAATGTGGCAATTTTTGGTCCTGATGGAAAAAACATTCATGCTTCTGAATTTTTATACAAGAAGAATGTGTTGGTAGTTAGAGGGAGTTTCCGTCCAGCAACTTTAGTCAATATGGATATGATTCGCTCTAGCATGGAGCAGTTTAGAAATGATGTGGGACCTGACGGTGGTAAGACTTATTTATTAACGGAAATCACAATGGATAACCTATGTAGTGATTGTCCCCTTGACGAAAAAGACTTTTTGGATCGAGCAGACTTGTTGTGCGCATTAGGACAAACAGTAGTGGTCTCCAACTGTGAAGATCATCAAAAATTGACTAGTTATTTATCGGATTATAAAGTTAAGAAACTGGGGTTGGTAAGAGGTGTTCGAGAAGTGTTGGATTTGGTAAGTGAAAAATATCATCAAAATATGGACGGCCAATTACTGGCTGCTTTTGGTGAAATCTTTAGTCGGAATGTAAAGTTGTATACTTATCCATCTTTACAAGAAGGGAGTGAAGAGTTAATGACTTGTAAAAACTTACCTGTACCAGAAGGAATTAAATTTCTGTATCAGCATTTGATGAACTGTGGACAGATTGTAGATGTCGAAGGTTTCAACCCTGACATTCTTCATATTTTTTCGAAGGAAGTCCATCGTATGTTAAAGACGGATGAGAAGGGCTGGGATGAGATGGTACCAGCTAAAGCTGCAGATTTAATTCGAAAGAAGTGCTTATTTGGATTTCCTTATGAGCAAATGGAATTTGAGTATTGAGCTTGTTTCTTCAATGGAGGACAAGAAGAGTTCATATCTACTGCGGAGCTGTAAACGAGCATGATTGTGTATTTTTAAAAATGATTTTATGAGACGGGATATTTCACTTTATGTTTTTGCATTGATGATTTCTTTAATGAGCTTGGCCTCATGTGGAACTTCTGAAGGGAATACGGGTGAGCAAGAATTGCCTTTATTTGTTAAAGCAGAAACGAATACTTCGCCTCCGGTCGTAACAGAGCAAACTATAAATCCGATTGTAATGGATTCAAGTATTACTGATGATTATTTGAGAGGAAAGTTTGTTCCTGCAAAACATGCGGACTTTATTGAAGTTGAGATTAAGCATGCTTCTCGGAAGGGGATGTTTTTGCGAAAGGATACTTACGATGCTTTTCTTCGAATGACTGAAACCGCAAAAAAAGATGGTGTTAATTTTACGATCAAATCAGCCACAAGAAATTTTAGTGCCCAAAAAGTAATCTGGGAAGGAAAGTGGAATGGAACAAGACTTTTGGAAGGCAAAGAAAATGCTAAGAAAAAATACCCTGTCGGAAAGGATCGAGCACTCAAGATCTTGGAATACAGTTCCATGCCGGGCACTTCAAGACATCACTGGGGAACAGACTTTGACCTTAATGCTTTCACCAATAGTTATTTTGAAAAAGGCAAAGGATTAAAAGAATACGAATGGCTAAAGGCACACGCTGCTGAATATGGTTTCTGCCAACCTTATACTCCAAAAGGAACAGAACGTCCGGATGGATACAATGAAGAAAAATGGCACTGGTCTTACCTTCCCGTTGCCCTTAAGTTGACTCAACAATATCAATTACGCTTGGATAACAAATTAGTCCGTGGCTTTGAGGGGTCAGAAACGGCTGCTGAGATTGATGTAGTTGGGAAATATGTACTGGGGATTAGTGGGACTTGTTTGTAGAATAGCAGTGGTAGTGGCAATTAAATATCAGTTGCAATGGCAGTTGCAATTTCAATAGCTTACAATAATTATACAATCAATTTTATGGCACTTACAGAATCAAACATGCTTCCTCTTGGAACCCTAGCTCCAAACTTTCACATCATGGATACGGTATCCGGCAATTACTATAGTCTTGACGATTTAAAATCAAATAAGGCAACCGTCGTTATGTTCATTTGCAATCACTGTCCTTTTGTCATTCACTTAAATGCAGGGATGGTCGCACTAGCTAACGAATTTAAGAACGATGGCGTTTCTTTCATTGCGATAAGCTCAAACGATGTTGAAAATTATCCGGATGATAGTCCTGACAAAATGCGTATCGTAGCTAAAGTTCTGAAGTTTCCTTTTCCATATTTATATGACAAACATCAAGAAGTAGCAAAAGCCTATGATGCAGCCTGCACACCTGAATTTTATGTTTTTGATGGTGAGATGAAACTCGCTTATCGTGGTCGATTTGATGCATCTCGTCCGGGAAATAGTGTTCCTGTAACTGGTGATGATTTGCGTGCTGCGATTCAATCTACTTTAAAGGGAGAAGAAATTGAGGAGCAACATCTTAGCGTAGGTTGCGGAATTAAATGGAAGAAGTAGTCGAGTATTTGGGCCGATGCTCCATGGTTTGGTGAATAAGTCTTTCAGACTAAGAACATGAGGACAATCGGCTTGAACAAATTTAAAACCAAAATAATAATGGACAAACAATCTTCTCTCAAAGTTCTACTTCTGGGACTTGCTTTCTTTTTACTTTCTCAATGTGGAGAGGCACCGAAGCCTACGTTTCCGGATGATGGGACGACTAAGCTATTTGACGAAAGTCTGCAGCCATTTTACCATGGTGTCGCATCTGGTGATCCACTTTATGATCGAGTTATTATTTGGACGAGGCTTACGCCACGGCACCCAGGGATGGTGCAGGTACGATGGGAGATGGCGACTGATAAGGAATTTAAAAACATTGTGGCTAAGGGGTTTTCGAATGCTGAACCGGAAAAAGATTACACCATAAAAGTAGATGTAGCTGGCTTGGAAGTGGATACTTATTATTACTACAAGTTTATTTCTAAAGGAAAATCATCCGTTGTTGGACGTACCAAAACGGCCCCATCCAACGAAACTAAAGAGGTTCAGTTAGCGGTGGTAAGTTGTACCAATTATGAATTTGGCTACTACAATAGTTTTGCACGAATAGCGAAACGAGAGAATCTGGATGCAGTAGTTCACCTTGGAGATTACATCTATGAATATGCACCAGGAGGATATGGCGACACAAGTCTACAGCGGCTGCATATCCCTGCAAAAGAATTGTTAAAACTCAGCGATTATAGAACTCGCTATGGTCAATATCGATTGGATCAAGATTTTCAAAAAGTGCATCAGATGCATCCGTTTGTGATGATTTGGGATGATCATGAAATCAGTAACGATGCGCATGTTTCGGGAGCACAGAATCATACGGAAGATACAGAAGGAGATTATATTAGTCGGCGAGAAGCAGCTAGGAAGGCGTATTATGAATGGATGCCGATTCGAGAAAATGTTGGTGGTCAACTTTATCGAAAAATTGAGCTTGGAAAGGTGGCCGATCTGATCATGCTCGATGAGCGTTTGGCAGGTCGAACTGAACCATCAGAGAATATGGCTGATGCAAATTACAATGATGATGATCGGTCTATGCTGGGCCAGCAACAGTTGGAATGGTTTACAAAAACACTAGCGGGCTCGCAGGCCAAATGGCGCATCATTGGTAATCAGGTAATTTTTGCGCCATTGGATCAACGAGATATTTTCCCTGAGAAACCCCGAAACATGGATGCTTGGGATGGCTACCCTGCGGAGAAACAGCAATTGATTTCCTTTTTTGATGAAAATCAAATTAGCGATATTGTTTTTGTAACTGGTGATACGCATTGTAGTTGGGCTTTTGAAGTACCTAAGGACATAGCTTCATATCAAAAAGATGGAAGTACTGTCGCGGTTGAATTGGCGACCCCGAGCATTACTTCTTCCAACTATGATGAATATGCTACGATGGACACGGTTCAACTTACACAAGGTATTTACATGCAGCGAAATCCTCATTTGAAGTATGTCAATTTACATCAACATGGGTACCTCTTGTTGACTGCTAATCTGGAAGAATTGAAAGCCGAGTGGTTTTATGCCGAAACGGTGAAGGAGCGCGCTAGTGGTGAGAGTCGAGGAGCTGCCTTGCGAATTTCTGAGGGTAAGATCTCTGAATTGGAGTAGGGATTGATGACAATAAGGGCTTCGCAGATTTGGATGCTCTATATACAGATCACATAGTTCGTTTTTTTTAGTCCTTTTTTTTGTTATAATTTTTGAGAAGGTCGGGGAGTTGGCGTAGAGCGGCTATGACTCGAAACTGTTGACGGGCTTCTTGGGCAGGGGCTCCGAAGTATACTTTTCCGGATGCTATATTTTTGGACACTCCGGACTTTGCTAGAACGGTTACATTGTCTCCTATTACTAAATTTTGAGTGATTCCTACTTGCCCATAAAGGATCACTTCATTCCCTATTATTGTCTTTCCGCCAATACCAACTTGAGCAGCAAAGAGGCAGTTTTTTCCTACTACTACTCCGTGCCCGAGATGTACCTGTGCATCTAATTTTGTTCCTGCTCCTACGATCGTATCACCTGATACCCCTTTATTGATGGTACAGCAAGCTCCAACATCTACATGATCTTCAATTATAACTCTTCCTCCTGACCTCCACTTTTTAAACCCTTCTGGATAACGTTTGAAATAGAAAGCTTCTGTTCCGATGACGGAACCGGATTGTATGATTACGTGGTCACCAATTTGTGTATGCTCGGCAATCACTACATTAGCTTGTATATGCGTGTACTTTCCGATTCGGACCTGTGGACCGATCACGACATTGGGTTCGATAATCGCTGACGGATGTATAATCGCTGTAGGATGAATGCTTTCTGAGAGGGCGACTCGCGGGCGGTGTGCGAGCACCAAACTATTGTAAGCTTCAAAAGCTTGATCGCAAACGAGGAGTGCTTTGCCGGGAGGGCATTCTGTTTCTTCGTTGAGAATAATGATGGTAGCAGCTGAGTTAAGCGATTTATCGAAATACTTTTGTACGTCTACGAAGGTGATGTCTCCAGCTTGTACTTTATGGATTTCGTTAATACCTGTTGCAAACAGGGAATCGTTACCTATTATTTTGGCATTGATTTGGGTGGCGATTTCTTGTATTGGAATAGGCGCAGGAAATTTCATGTTGCTCTTTTTGATTTATCAACTCAGCGATCTCGCCGACTTGATAAATCAAATGGCGTTCTTACCGATTTTTGATTTACACGGCGAAGTAAGATTCTAATTCTTTTAGGGTGGCTTCGGATGTTTGAATATCTTTTACGAGTTCACCTTTTTCCAATACTACGATTCGTTCGCATACTTCGGTAATGTGACTGAGGTCGTGACTGGAAATTAAAACTGTTTTTTCGTCTGGCAAATTATTGATAATGGTTTTTAAACGAATCTGAGAGGTAGGGTCTAGATTCGCAAATGGCTCATCAAGGATAATAATTTCGGGATCTCCAACGAGGGCACCAATGGCACCTACTTTCTTTTGGTTTCCTTTTGATAGGTCTCGAATATATTTTTTGTTCCCTAGTATTTCGTCGTTGAAAAAATCAGTGAATTGTTGTAGGAATTCGTGAATATCAGATTTATTTTTTCCGTATAGCCGGCCTGTGAATTCGAAATATTCAATAGGTGTTAGGAATTCCAACAAGAAACCTTCGTCGAGGTAAGCTCCTGTAAATTTCTTCCACTCTTCGGTTTTTGCTACGTCTAATCCTTTCGAGTTTATCTCACCGCTGTTGGCCCGAATTAAGTCGAGGAGAAGGCTGAACAGAGTTGTTTTTCCTGCTCCATTGTTTCCAACTAAGCCAATACTCTCGCCAGCTTTGATTTCTAAACTAGGTACGTTTAATACTACATTGCCCTGATAGGCTTTTTGGATATTATTTATTGAAATCATCTTCGATTATTTTTTAATTCTAAATGTGTTTTTATTTGGTGAAGGGTATTTCTACTTTGCAAAAAATGTTCGTGATGTAATGCTTAAGAAAATTTACTAAACAAGCGCTTATTGCTTGCGAAAATCAGAGGCGATGGTGTGCTTTCTTTTTTCATAATGACTAACAAGAAAGTCCAGTATTTTTTCTCGAAAGAGAATTCCTAACAAACCAAATAGGCCGACCATAAGTAAACCTAAATACGGCTTACCCATCATTCCAAATGGAAGATAGTACAACAGGATAGGAACAGCTAATATAGGAATCATCACAACATAATGTGCCGCACCAAAACCCTCCATGTTGAAGGCACCTCCTTTCCCTGGATCAATTTTTTTAGAATTGTAAGCTGAAATATAGATATACATAAACATACTCCATCCCACGTTGAACAACATGGCTACTAACAGTGTAAAGAAAAACCATTTGTTCAAAAAGACATAAGGTATGGTGAGTACAAAAGAGATAATGGTGGTTCCTGCCAGTAAAGTAAACTTAGATTTTATTAACTCTCTTCCTGTGATATTCCGAGTAAGGATATAATCAAAATGCATACTATGCCAAGAGAGCAAAAGTTGTGCATAATTGAAAGCAAAAATCCCAGTTACAAAAATGCTCATTCCCAACTTACCTCCCATGCTGTCCATCATTGGATTACCTAAGAAGATCAATGGATAAAGCAAAAAGAATACCGACAGATAAGCATATGTCCGAGAGCGCTTTGAGCGCCAAAGCATTTTTGCTTCAAGCTGCATCATATCTCCCATTTTGCCAAAACGGTTTAAAAAACCAAAATCATAAGTACCTGCTTCCTGAGTCTTTCGCTCTAAACTAACTGAGTCTATATAAACACGTTTTTTGAAAAAACCAAAGATGAACCTGTACATCCCTGCCAACAAAGCAACAGGAATTAAGCCTAAGTAAGGCTGTGTAGCTACCACATTCATGAACTCTTCAAAAGCTTCCGACAAACCCAAATAGCCAGCTGTATCTAAGTAATACAAAGCTCCTAATACCGCAAGTGCGACCACGGCTAATAATGGTTTTGCATCAAATGTTTTCTTTAAATAAAAGCCAATAAAATTAGCGAGTAATACCAGACAAGAGACAACTATAAACCAGGCTATGCCTCCTAGTATTCCAATCTCTGGTATCACGACCTTTAAGAAAAATGGAACGATTACAAGATATGGTAGCAAGTTGAAAAAAGTTGGAATGGACCGTACCAGTATAAAATGAATCAAAGTATTTTTCTTTACCGGCATGGCCAAATAAGGCTGAATGGATAGCACTGGAAATTCTTGCATAAAGAAGCGTACAAAAATATCCATCAAAAAATAGTAGATCAAAAATCCATTGAACTTTACAAAAGGGCTAGCATCTGGGTATGCGTCCAACAACACTTTGTCAGCGATGAATCCTAATACTAAAAAATTCAGCAAGAAATAAGCAGCAAGAAAACCTATCACTATTTTTTGGCCCGTACTATTCCCTAAAAAAGGGGATCGTTTTTTCTGCTTCCAGTTATTAATAAATAATTGTCGAAACATAAATTGTTTAGTTTGTCGTTTTTCCTAAATGGCTTTGCTAAGATGCAGATTTATGTGGAAAGTATTATTTTTTCTTGACGAAAGTTGTGAAAAAACGGATAGAAATGAAAGAAGGAAGTCCGAAGACCGAAGGCCGAAGTTTCTAACTATCGCAAAATTACGTTAGAAGAGAACTTCCGTCTTCGGTCTTCGGACTTCCATCCAAAACCTTATAAAGTTTGTCTTCCCTCTAGTGCGCCTCCAACCAGTTCTCACCAGTCCCCATCTCCACCTTAATCGGAACAAGCAAGTCAGGCATCGCATTTTTCATATGTTCTTCCACCAATGTTTTCAGCTCGTCCAGTTCAGGTTTAAACACATCAAAAACCAATTCATCATGCACCTGCAACAGCATCTTTGACTTTAGCTTTGCTTGCTTCATCGCATCGTAAACCTTTATCATCGCCACTTTAATCATGTCTGCGGCAGAACCCTGAATAGGAGAGTTGATGGCGTTACGTTCTGCTTGCGATCGAACAGTATGGTTTCGCGAGTTGATGTCGCGCAAATAACGGCGACGCCCCATCAACGTTTCTACATAGCCATGCTCACGGGCAAACTCTATCGTTTCCGTCTTGTAACTTTTTATTCCGGGAAACTTTTCAAAATAGGTATCAATTATTTCTTTAGCCTGTCCACGAGGTATGCGTAATGTTTGGGACAAACCAAATGCCGATTGACCATAAGCAATTCCAAAGTTAACGGCCTTTGCAATTCGTCTTTGATCACGATCTACTTCCTCATTGCTTACACCAAATACATTCGCTGCGGTGGTCGTATGAATGTCTTCCCCATCGATAAAGGCTTTCATCATACCTGGATCTTTACTAATTTCGGCGATGATCCGTAATTCTACTTGCGAGTAATCCGCGGCCAACAGAATATGCTCTTTATCTCTTGGAATAAATGCTTTTCGCACTTGCCGACCTCGCTCCGTACGAATCGGAATGTTTTGTAAATTCGGATTAATGGACGACAAACGTCCGGTCGCAGCAATCGTTTGATTAAAAGTAGTATGTAGCCGTCCCGTCCGCGGGTTGATCAATGCTGGCAATGCATCGACATAGGTCGATTTTAATTTTTTCAACTCTCGATATTTCAATATCGATGGAATGATTTCATGTTCTCCTTCTAGTTGAGACAAGGTTTCTTCATTGGTTGAAAACTGTCCAGTCTTAGTTTTCTTTCCCGTGTATGGAATTTCCATTTTTACAAAAAGGATTTCACCCAATTGTTTTGGAGAATCCAAATTGAATTCAGAACCAGCAATCTTAAATACGTTTGACCGAAGTTCAATCAGCTCAGTGTTGAGTTCTTCCGAGTTCTTTTTCAAGAAATCGACGTCAAGGTTAATGCCTTCGCATTCCATGTCGCAGAGTACATTAATGAGTGGCAACTCTACTTCGTCTAACAATTTCTTAGCTTCCTTTTTTTCGATTAATTTATCCGTTACCGTTTTCAATTGAAAAGTGATATCGGCATCTTCAGATGCATACTCGGTTATTTTATCGAGTGGCACATCGCGCATTGTTTTTTGGTTCTTTCCTTTTTTACCGATGAGTTCTTCGATGGGGACTGGGCTGTAGCCCAAATACGTTTCCGCAAGGATATCCATCTTGTGGCGTTTCTCAGATTCCGCTACATAGTGTGCCACCATGGTATCGTACAATTTGCCCTTGACCTCCATATCATATAAGCGTAGTACCTGCAAATCGAATTTTATATTGTGTCCAATTTTTTCAATCTTCTCGTTATGGAAAGCAGATGCAAATTCCTGAACGATGGTTTTAGCTTCTGCTTCATCAACAGGACAAGGCACATAGTATGCTTCATATTCCTTATAGGAAAATGAGATGCCGACAATTTCTGTATTGTTGGAATCCAGTCCAGTGGTCTCGGTATCGAAGGCAAATATTTTTTGCTTGTTCAATTTTTTAATCAAGTCCGTTCTTTTCTTTTTGGTGTCAACCAAAGTATACTCGTGTGGAACATTTTCGTTTGATTTGCCTGGAGCGACTACTTCTTGTTCTTCCACTATCCCTCCACCTCCGAACAAATCGAGTTGTGGGGTACTTTTCTTCGCAGTAGAATTAACTTTAAAATCTTCGCCTAGGATACGTTGCCCTAATGTTCGGAATTCCAATTCACCAAACACCTCTGCTAACTTTTCACGATCGGGTTCTACTAGTAGTAATTCCTCTTCTTTAAATTCCACCGGTACATCCAAAACGATGGTTGCTAATTTTTGAGAGATGTAAGCGGACTCTTTATTATCGCGAATTTTTTCTTGAAGTTTCCCTTTTATCTTATCTACGTTTTCGTAAAGTCCATCTAAACTTCCGTATTCAGCGATTAGTTTCATTGCCGTTTTCTCACCTACACCTGGAATACCAGGAATATTATCCACAGCATCTCCCATCATCGCAAGGATGTCTATATATTGCTCTGGTCGTTGGAGATTGAATTTTTCACAAATTTCTTTTGGTCCCAAAACCTCTGCAGGCTTTCCTTGTCGACCCGGCTTATACATAGATATATTTTCAGAAACGAGCTGCCCAAAATCTTTATCGGGTGTCATCATAAAAACTTGAAAGCCTTTTTTCTCTCCCATTTTTGCAAGGGTTCCGATCACATCATCTGCTTCATAACCTGGAGCTTCGAGTATTGGGATTCGGTAACCTTCGATGATCCGACGGATGTAAGGATCCGATAGTTTGATATCCTCTGGAGTCTCTTGTCGGTTCGCTTTATAGAAACTGTGTTCCTGTGCCCGCAGGGTTTTAGATTTATGATCAAAGACCACAGCAATATGCGATGGCTTTTGATTTTCCAAAATATCTTTTAAGCTGTTGGTAAAACCAAACATGGCTGAGGTGTTGAGTCCTTTAGAATTGATACGCGGTGCGCGGATAAAGGCGTAATATGCGCGAAAGATCAGTGCGTAGGCGTCGAGGAGGAAGAGTTTTTTTTCGGCCATTATTTGTTTGATTGACTTGTTTTCTGATAGATGACTATGTAAAAGAAGATAAGCTATTTGCTAAAAGCAGTTAGCTAGTCGACAAAAATATGATTTCTTGGATAGAATGCGGGGTAAATTGAGATAAATCAATGGTTAACAGGCTCACTTTCTGAGACCATCCACGGTTGCAGACCCTTTATGCTTTTTTGTTGGTCTTTGTTGAGCTGGTCAAAAGGCTGGTTGAAAACTTCCAGAGCCACCATATTTAATATTTTAGCATAGCTGCTTTGTAGTTGCTTGTAGGCTTTCAAATAGAAATCATAGTCGGTATCTTTTTCGTTTGCAAGGCTGATGAATGCTCGACCAAGTGCATAGTCTCCTTTATCTTTTATTCTTTTAGATTGTTTGCTTTCAGTTCTACTTCTCGCAAAAAGCTGATCTACTTTTACAGTAAAATCGTCGAAGGAAATTTCTTCATCATTAACAAAAATTTTATTCTGCTTATTGATCAAAACCCTCATTTGCCATTCCTCAGATATTGACGCTGGAGTCATTTGATTTGTTCGCCCAAGAGAAGCTCGATTTTGATTTTCAAATTCCGCCAAGAAACCAACTACTAAAAAAGCAGTTAATCGATACAAAGGATGGTCAAAATCCTCTTGTTTAAAAACTTTCACTAAGCCTTCTCCAATATATTGAGGGTTTATATCTCCTGTTGTTTCTATTTCAGCAAAAACGTTTTGTATTCCTTTTTGAACTTCTGCAATTCTTGAATTGGCTATTAAACTACTGTCCTGAATATCCATTATACAAATCTGAGCATAGCCTTGACTAACTAACATTGATTTTGACAAGGCAGGAGATATCGAAATTGGTTTCCCATCTTCTTTTGCCATTGATTGTAGACATTTCAATAAACTTGCGCTGCTGTGGTCTTCCAAAAAACCTTGTTCTATTAATTTATTTTCAAACGCTAAAATCAATTCATCCAAATTAAGATTTTCCTTGCTTTGGTAGTCCTCTTTCATACAGTGATACTGCTGATCCTCTAATTCATATTTCTTGCTAGAGAAACAACTTATACACAATAACACACAAAGAATACTAGCTAAATTTTTCATGGTCATTTACTTTAGATTAGAAATTCAAAATTAACAATCTTTTGAATAGAAAATAAAAAACCCGTTCCACTTACATGGAACGGGTTTGTTTCACCAAATTTTTAAACAAGTGTAATAAAAATCAATAGGTGCAGATTCTTAAAGTCTCACTTTAAAGACTAGTAAGCCTGGTGAAACATATTTCTTGTATGTTATAGATTAGAGGTTATAAGTCAAACCAACCAACCAGTAAGATTGAAGAGGACTGTCTCCTTTGAGTGTACTGTTATCAAAATCACTGATATCTACGTTATCAGCAGTTAATAATTCATCAGTACCAAGGAAAGCATTGTATGCTTCTTGTCTGTTACCTCTCAAACCAAATTCGAAACCAACACCAATACCTTTCCATGCAGTGAAAGAAAGACCGTTGATCCAAGTCCAGTTAGAGAAGTTTCCTGGGTCTTTATAGCTCATGAAACCAGAAAGGTTGGATTTCCATGCAATACCCATAGGTAGAGATTTTGAGTAATCAGCAACAAACTTCATACCTAGAGAAGACTCATATGCTAAGTCACCGCTAGAGAATACAAAGTTGTAGTTTAATGGGTGAAGAACAACCACTAGGTCTTTGATAGGAGTCCATGTAGCACCAATACCAATATCAAGAAATCCTGGATCGTTGAAATTCTTTAGAGTAGAACGGTATTCACCTAAACCAGAGATTGCCCACTTTTCAGTTAATTTATAACCATACAAAGAAGAAGCATTAATCGCATCTGCAGTTGTAATAAACTCAGCAGCTTCTTCTTGTATTGGGTCATTAGAATCAGCAATTAGTTTAGTACGAACAAAAGTTAGGTTACCACCATTTCTCCAAAATTGCTTTGCATCGTCATAGTTAGCGAAAGCGTTTGCAGAAAGTCCAATAGCGCTAGATCTAGCGTTAGGGTTTTCAGCACCCAACCAATCAGTAAATTGAGAAAGGTTAAAACCTATTGTACCAAGTCCACCAAACTCCCAACCTGGAAGTGCAGCAATTTGAGCAGCAATAGCATCAGATTCAGCTTGTAGAGCTGCAACTTCAGCATCTTTTGTTGCTTTCTGAGCCTTAAGCGTTGCAAGTGCTTCTTTGTCTGTTTGCGCGTTTAGAGTGATACTAAACATCGCGAAGATCATTAGGAAAGATAATAAATTCTTAGTCATTGTAAATGCGTTTTTTATTTTAGTTAATTATTGATTCT
>CAKZUK010000218.1 GCA_937921775.1 uncultured Saprospiraceae bacterium | reverse complement strand
GTCTAATGCTCAAAATTTTCCTGAAAAGGAAGTATAAACTTCTTGTTACTCGAATAAATTGCAAACACAATCTTCTTAAACACTCCAGCATAATGAGTACTGATGACTTCTTTAAAATAAGCAGCAATGTCAATCGGATTATTTAGGAAGACTCCGCAACCCCAGGCCCCTAAAACGATGGTTTCGTGCTTATGATATTCAGCAATGGCCAATATTTTATTGATACGACGTTTCATAACTTCCTCGACTTCTATCATTCTTTCAGGTTCACGATGTTTGACTACTCCCGTGTTCACAGCAGGAGCAGTTATGATGCTGCATGTCGTCAGTTTGCTTAGATTATTTCCCTCTTCGTCTTTAAATATTGGGACTTTGGGACTGTAAATCATGTAGTCCGTGTAGAAACAAGATTTGACTTTTCGATTCGTCTGGTAATAAGACTCAGATTTTAACTGGCAATTATAAAGTCCTGTTGAGCGAGCAATGCTTTCTTCTTGCGCTTGACTACCTCCAAGGAAGCCACCTCCCGCATTTCGTGCGGAAGCGAAATTCAAACATAGCACATTCTCATAGCCAGCTCCAATTAAATCTCTAACAGCATCGAGCGTAGTTGAGTCGTTGACCTCAATTTCTGTATTAAAAATAATCACTCGATTTTCTTGTTTTTTAATTAATTCATCAGACATGTCAGGTGAGTAAACTATGGTGTCAATCTCTGCAAGACGCTGCGTTTCGCTAATGTCTATAATTTGATTGTCAATCGTATTGTATTCACCAGCTTCGATAATTTTAAGCGTATCCTCTGCGATCTTTTTTCGCTTTTCTCGGTTATTCATTGTTTTGTTTAGTTGATTAATGGAGTGATAACGCAGTTGCCAAGAAATTAATTCCAATTGGAATGAACTTATGATTTAATATATAGAAATAACTGCTCAGTGCAATTTCTTGATAGATTGGCTGACGGTGAGTGAGCTTGTCTTTTTTAGTGAAACATATAACTTCACTGGCAGTAAAAAAATCGCGATAATCGATCTTACTTTTAACATTGTTATTACAAATTGAGCAATTGTAAATGTATGTTCAAGACTAATCATAAATGGAGAGATGGAGACCAAATGAGAAGCTGTAAACAATAATTATGAAACGACAAAAATGTCGGACGAATTAATTTTATAAAATGAATTTACAAATAACTGGACATTAACAGAAAGTACATCAATTTCCAACAATTCTTTTGAGAGCCATCACTTACAGTCTTTACAAACACCTTTCACATGGATAGATACATGCTGAATCTCATGGCCTGGTATCAAAACCTTCACCTTAGTCCTAAGCTCTTGACAAGTTACAGTATTACAGCTGTTGCATTTAAAATGAATGTGCTCGTGGTGATGCTGATCCTTACTACATTGCTGACCACAGATGGCATAATAAGATTCGTTGTCTTCTGTCAAGGCTTTGTGGATGATGCCTTGATCCATCAGCACTTCTATGGTCCTGTAAAGGGTGACTCTGTCTGTGGACTGCATCGATTTTTGAATTTCAGAATTGGGCATTGCAGAGCCATACTCTTGCAAGGTAGACAATAGTTTGAGGCGATGAATGGTCGCCTTTAAATCTCTTCTATTCAACAATTCTTTAAAGTGTTCGGTATCCATGATTGTTGAATTTTAGAATTTAAAATTTAATCCCATCGTAAAGCTTCTGCCCGTTTCATCCGCAAAATATCTTTGTCTATTTAGATAATCACGATATTTACTATTCAAGAGATTCTCCACTTTTGTGAAAAATCTAAACTTATATTTTGGGAGCGTTAGATTACTCGAAAACTTCAGGCCTACGAGATGATAAGTAGGTGGGGGAGCTACAAAATCTTGCTCCGGTAGTAGATTACTTTGCTCAAATACGAGTTTATTGTTAACCGTTATTTCTAGTTCTTCTAGTTTTAGTTTCGTAAAAAGTTTTATAGCTTTATTAGAACGAAATGTGAGACTGCCAGATAAACTATTCGGAGGCATATAAACTAAAGGAAGATCATTTTTCCTATCCTCTCCTTTGATATAACTATACTTCAACAAAGCCAAAAATGACTTGCCTAGCATAAACTGCGTTGACAAATCCAAACCATAAATCGCTGCATCCGTTTGTTCATATATAAAAAGGGGAAAGGCGCCACGGATCGTCAATCGGACTTCGTCCTGAGGATTCAAAAATATATAGTCATTGAAATGTTGATAATAGACTAAAGTATTAAAAGAGAAATTAGCATTGGGAAGCCATTTGTATTCCAGTGTATTTTTGATGGCTGTTTCTGTTTTTAGATTTACATCTCCTTCTTCAATACCACTTACCCCTTGATGTAAACCTTTACTATACAGTTCGTTAACAGCGGGATTCCTCATGGCATAACCAGAATTCACTGTCAGACTTTGTGTATTTGACAAATTGTATTTGAATGTAAAAACGCCACCAAAATTGTAGAAGACATTTTCAAATCGAACGATCTCTCTAGGGATTTCATCTGTGATGCTAACCACATTTTGGTTTTCAAAATCGTAGCGAAATCCTACGCTCATGTCCGTCTTTGAACCCTGTCGTGATAGAGAACTATAAATGCCATTTTTGAAGGAAATATAATCGGGTATTAATGGCAAAATTCCCGTTTCTGGATTGTTGGTATTATCCGTAATGATATTTTGATTGCCAATTTTTAATTTCCAGATATCAGCAAAATCTTTCGTGTATTTAAGCTCAGTATTCAGCGTATATTGCTGCAAGCTTAGTGCAGGCAGATCCTCTCTTCCACTTCGTCTGACATCAAATTCTTTTCGATTATTTAACTGTCCAGCCACCACAAAGTCAAATGTTTGGCTTTCATCGTAGTAGTACTTCGTTTTAAACTTGACGAGATGATGTGATACATGTTGCTTGGGAGCTTCTATTTTATAACTGAAAGTTGGCTCAGTAAAAAATGGAATCTCTCGGTTCAGAGCTTGATCCAGATCCGTCAGATTACCAATATGAGAACCTCTCAAAACCCCAAGACGGGTATTGAATGTACTAGCATAAAAATCAAAAAACACTTTTTCATCCCATGACTTTTCCAATTGAAAAGATAGATTTGCTTCTTCAAGTCCTGTATTATTTAGAAAATAACTTGCTGTTTTCCGGTCGCCATATTTCTTCAAAGTACCATTTACTCTCCATGCAAAAAGACTTGTGTATCGCTCTAGTCGAGCATTTAAACTATTGCCTCTTCCGTTGGTTTCATAAGCGTAGTTTATCTGACCATGAAGATGTGGTTCACGACCTATTTTTTTTGGTTCAACCAAAACAACAGCGCCTAAATTCCCACTTCCAAATTCAATGGCATTTGCTCCTTTTAGAACAATGATTTTATCAGCAGAAAATGGATCTATTTCAGGGCTGTGGTCATTGCCCCATTGTTGGCCACTTTGTGCGATACCGTTATTGAGAATTGTCAAGCGATTTCCATAGAGGCCATGAACAACCGGTTTTGAAATGCCACTTCCATTCTTAATCAAGTGAACACCTTCCTGATTTTCCAATAAACCTGCTAAATTTTGATTGGTATTATCTTCGATTGCCTGACGGTTAACAGAGGAATTTGGTTGATTGTTTTGATTATCCTTTTTGCCTTGAATTACAACTCCCTCTAGCGAGGTGCTCGTATGTGTCAAGATGACATTCAAAAATGTATCTTCCAAAAGATCAAAATGAAACTCCTTAGAATCGCAACCGATATGCGAAAATATTAAGTGATACTCTCCTTCGCAAATGTTATTAAAGGAGAAACTTCCGGTATCATCTGTATTGGTCCCATTAGATATTTCGCGAATCAGGACATTCACGTAGGATAGGGGTAAACCAGTTCCTTCGTCAATGACCTGACCGCTAATATTAAGCTTGCAGTCCTGCGCAGCACCATTAAAAACTGCGAGGAGAAATGCGAAGCAAAAAATAAATTTATTATTGAACATCTATCGGAAATGTAACTTGAATATCTGTCTCACCTCCAGCATTAGTAATGTCACCCTCTGAAACTCCAGCAGCTGACTTGTTAGGCTCATGACGTAGTATGATTGTGAGCGTACCTGAGTCTGGAGCTCCTGTCGTCAAAGTGGTCATAACTCCTAAAGGAAAATTATTCGCATCTTCATCACCATAAGTAATATTCACAGTTGACAAATTCGATTCAAAAAAGACTTGATGTTCTTCAGCTTCTTCAACTACCTCTAGCAAAATATTTATTGGAGTTTCTCCAGCTTCATTCATTAGGTCAAGACTACCAACGTAACTCTGATTGGCACTAAGTATCCCTCCAGTTATCAAAGGGCTATCACCACCATCTCCATCTAAATCTTGGAAGCTAAGTGTGATTATGTCACCTCCTCCAATAGGACTGAGTTGGTAACTGAGACTTGTAATAAGTTCTTCTTCGTTAGGTATTTCTGGATCATCCTTTTCGCAATTGGTGAATAGCAGGCTAGTCAATAAGATCAAGGAGAGAGCTACAAGATTTTTGTTCATTATATTTTTATTTAAGGTTAATTTATGCGCAAATATAAAATGTAAATGCAACAATGTTGCATTTGGGCTCATTGTTTTTATTTTTTTAACTAAAATAATGTTCAACTTAGTAGCTAATTATTTCAAACCTTTTAAAAATGTTTGCGTACCAAAGTACGAACAAGAAGACATTAATTCAATCTGATTCTTCAAAACTCAGTTCAAAGAGACTCTCTACTTATTAAAAGAAGATGAGATTAAATGCAGCTGTAAGTCTTGGAATAGCAATCCTGAATGACAAAACTTATATTTAGTGACTATCCGCTTGTTGGGGAATGATTTTAGTCGGTATAATAATTGCATTAGTATGTTAACGTTTCAAGCCACCTTTTTTCCTTTTATCAAGAATTGATTTATAAAAGGAGTATTACAGTATAATACTGGGCTTATTAAGACATAAATTAAGAGGTGTAACATGATCAAAAAGAGTGGGTGTTCAGAGATGTATAATAGAATAGTTGCGAAATATAGGCTTGGTCTCTTCGACCGCAATATGGTAAAAACGCAGTTTTACTCTAAAATTCCCATCGTTAGCTTAAGCCTAATTTATATTTTCTTAAACTATGTGGCCACTGATTCATACGATAAATGGCAGTCGGATGATTTAAATTCATCTAGAACAGCCTCTGTCGAGATCGTAAGAAATTTTGATAACAGTGAGGCTGATTATCGAAATTCTATTTTTCCAAAAACAAATATTGCAAGTGACTTAGAATTAACTAAGTCCGTTTCGAATGGAACTCCCTTGACAGGTGAGACTTTTTACTACACCCTTCAATATAGCTGTGCTGGTTTGACAGAGGATTGCCTTGGAACAGTTATTACGGATCCATTACCTGCAGGTTTAGAATTTGTAAGCGTAATTGGCTCTATTCATACTACTTCAGAATCTTACAATTCTGGTACACATACCGTTACATTCTCATTTATAGATCCATTGGCCTCAGGTACTACTGGAGAAGTTAGAATTGAGGTTCGTTTTCCAAATGGAACTACTCCAAACGGAACAGTTGCCAATAATACTGCAACGATCAGTGCAAGCAATGCTGCATCTGTTAGCTCAAGCGCATCTGCTACAGCTTCTGCTTCAAATACTATTGGCTATAGTAAGGATTTATTAAATGGAGGTGCTATTAATGGCTACGCTACCTATCACTTGATGATATGTAATGGGACGCCAGAGGTACAAGATAACGGGACACTTACCCTAAACACCGTAACAATAGTTGACACTTTACCTCCCGGTTCAATTTTTATTGAGACTAGTTTAAATTCTGGTTCTACATCAAGCTATGATGCAACTTCTCATTCAGTCACCATAAATCACCCTAGTCTTGGACCAGGAGAATGTATTTTTCCAAAAGTTACTGTACAATATCCAGATCCTCCTTTTAGTCTAGGGAACACCGTTTCAAATGAAGCTTTTTGGCGCTTTACTCCTGTGGGAGAAAGTACCCAAACGCTTTCTGATATTGAAAGCATCACAATTATAGCAGCTTCCTATATAGGCCAAACGGTTAAGACTATAGGAAACCCTACTTTATTTCCAGGCCAGAGTAGCACATATACGCTGAGGGCTGGTATCACGGGAACAGAAGCTGCGAATCAATTTTGTATCAATGATACAATTCCAAGCGATATTGAAATTACTAGCTTTAGTTTAGGTGGATGGTATTATGGAGGACTTACAGGACTAGAGGACATTCTTAATGTTTCTTATACAACAAATCTAAATGGACCAACGCTTATAAGTGGTTCACCAAGGTCGATCTGGACCGATGATGTCATAGATGTTGTAACAGATTTAGGATTAACGATTGGAGGTGGAGAATATATTACTTCTCTGAATTATTGTTTTGGAGATGTTCCCGCAGGCTTTGATAATTATTCAAATATCATCCTAGGCTTTACCGTAAAGCCGACGGCTAGTCCTGGAACCGTAACTAATTGCTCAGAATTAAGCAGTACTACTTCAGGTTTTAATTTGACAGATGACTGTGCGGATTTAACGGTTGCTGCATCAGCAAGTTTAGCACAACTAAACCCTGTTAAAGATGTATGGCCAGGAGCCGTTGTACATAATCGAGGTGATAATATCGTTTTTCAAATAGCGATAAGAAATGAATTAGGAGGAAGTGATTCTATAATAGATCCTATTGCATATGATTTATTGCCGGAAGGAATGGAATATGTTCCTGGCTCTTGGGGAGTACCTGGATGGGGGAATACTTATGGTTTCCCTAATCCCACTTTTGAATTTATTTCAGATTATAAAGGAACAGGTAGAGATTTCCTAAAATGGGAATGGCCTGCCGGAATTGAGATACCACCTGGAGAAAGAATAGTAATTGAATTCAATTCCATAATTGGAGACGAAGCATTAGGAGGAGTACCCGCATTTTATAATTATGCGTATATTCAAACTCCAGATCCAACCAACTGTGTAAGTGGAATTCAAACTGCAGATATCTATGATTTTGACAATGACGAAAATACAAGTGAATTGTTATGTGGCGGTAGTAGAGCGGTCGATATCAATGAATTACTAGCCTTAGAAAGTGAAAAACTAGTAAAAGGACAATCGGATATAGCCTACACTAAGTTTCCAGATGTTGGTAATTCTGTACCTGGTGGAATTGCAGATTACATTTTAGAAGTTCGAAACCTAGGAAATATTCCAATGGACAGTGTTATCGTAATTGATATTTTACCTTCAATAGGAGACCAAGGTGTGATTAATGTAGTCGATAGAGATTCTCGTTGGCAACCAAACTTGGTGAGTTCAGTAAATGCTCCTGCAGGAGTAACTGTTTTTTATAGTACTGCAGCGAATCCGTGTCGATCAGATGAGGGCTTTGTAGCTACTGGGCCCGTAGGATGTGATGTTCCAAATTGGTCAACCTCAATTCCAACGGACTTAACAAGCGTTCGTTCCCTAAAGTTCGATTTTGGAAGTACCATCCTACAACCAATGGATACAATCCAACTAGCATGGTCTATGAGAGTACCTGTAAATGTCTTTTCAACTATAGGTTCACAACCTGATTCTATTGCTTGGAATTCATTTGGTTATATTGGTAGACGAACCGACAATGGAGATTACACCTTAGCTTCAGAACCAGTAAAAGTAGGGGTTGACATTAATGAAGTATTGCCCAATGGCTATGGTGATTTTGTATGGGAAGATAGCAATCAAAATGGAATTCAAAACGTAGGAGAACCTGGAATAAATGGAGTTCGAGTAGAATTATATAAAGATAACGGAGATGGCATTACTAACATGGCTGTTGATACGTTTATCAATTTTACAGTAACTGCAAATGGAGGTTTCTATCTTTTCCCAAGCTTAGGTGAAGGAAATTTTTATGCTGTTTTTTATAAACCGCCATCCATGGATATATCAATAAATGATGCAGGTGGAGATGACAATACTGATTCTGATGGAATAGCGGCAAGCTATTATGGCTTTGATGTCGCAATATCTCCAATTGTTAATTTACTGGATTTTACATTCGATTATAGTTGGGATTTAGGATTATATCCTTCATCCAATGGATCTGTTGGTGATTACGTCTGGAATGATGCTAATGGAAATGGAATTCAAGATGAATCTAGCTCAGAAGGAATCAATGGAGTGCAACTATACTTATATGATAATGCAAGTTCTGCAAACCCTATTGATTCTGTTATTTCCTCTAATGACCCTAACGGAAATCCAGGCTATTATCTATTCTCAGATATTATTCCGGGTAATTATTTTTTAGAATTGAACTTACCTTCAGGTGTAACTTATGCTGCGCAAGGACCTAATGGCTCAAGCGATCCTTCAGATTCAGATTTTAATTCAGGTACTAATCGTACAGAAGTATTTGCAGTAAGTGCTGGAAATTACGACAACATGTGGGATGCAGGTTTGATTTTGTCAGGAGTAGAAGTATGTGATAATGGAATTGATGATGATGGCGATAATTTAGTTGATTGCATCGATTCAGATTGTCCTTGCTACAATCCTTTTACTTGTGATTCTGATATATTTATGGCTTATTCTTCTTCTTCAAGTATTCCTTCCACCTTTTCTACATTTAATACAAATACATTTCCCTTTACATTTGACGTAGTTGGAAGTGCTGGCTCCCTGATAAATGCCTTGGGCTATAGAAATCAAGATAATTTTATTTATGGTATCCAATTTAGTACCCATGAATTAATTAGAGTAGGTAACGATGGAGTAGCTTATAGTTTAGGAGAAATAGTAGATTTTCCAGCTGCTGCAATGGATTATGATGCTGGAGATGTTTTTCCAGATGGCTATTTATATGTCCAATTAACAGGAACTCAAGATGAGGTATTCCAGATAGACGTAACTTCTACGCCACCGAGTGTTGTCGCTACACATATACTCGATCAGCCAATTAGCATTTACGATTTTGCATACAGCTCTGCAGATGATAAAGTTTATTCTGTGGGAGAAAATGGAGAAAAATTTATGATAGACCCAATTAGTTGGACGGTTACCACTATTGGTACAAATGGACCAGCAGCTGGTTATGGTGCGGCCTATACGGATAATTTAGGAAATGTATATGTGTACAGAAATAATAACGGTACATTGTATCGGGTAGATTTTGGCTTAAATGGGACAGGAACAGGAGATATGACTGTAATAACCACTGCGCCATCCGTAATTTTTAATGACGGTGCTTCTTGTAGAGGTTCTATATTCTTTCCTGAAATATGTGATGATGGAATTGATAACGATGGCGATGGCTTAATTGATTGTTTCGATTGTGAAGATTGTGCAAGTTCAGCACTTTGTAGTGACAATGATCAAGACGGAGTCAGCGACTTTTGTGATTTGGATGATGACAATGATGGCGTACCGGATACGGATGAAGGTTGTGAAGAAAATCCAATATATTTCCCTTCTGCAGACAAGGGTTATTTATTTCAACAACAGCCGACGGAAATTTCTTTAGTTGACATTACAACAGGTGTGACTACTTATTTACGAACCTTAGGCTTTACATTCAATGCAGTTGCTATAAATGAATTGGATGGATTGTTCTGGGGAATAGATTTCACAACTGGAGATCTCATAGCATTAGATCCCGTTACTTTCAACATTGTTAATACATTTGGGAATTTTGGCAGTCAAGCTTCTGCGGCTTATGATCCAATTCAGAAAGTATATGTAATTACTAATAATCCAACTACTTTTGTCATAGATGCAGATCCACTTTCTCCAACTTATGGAACTGAATTATATAACTTTTCCACCGGCAATTTCTTACCAGATATTGTCTTTAATAACGACGATGGTTTTTTATATGGTATTCAAAATAATGGTAATAACCTTTATCGAATAGATATTGTTGGTCAAACAATGTCACTGGTTGGATTAGTTGCTGGTTTACCTGCTAGCTCTTACGGTGCCGGCTATTCAATCTTAGATGGTCGTATGTTTTTCGGCAATAATGACACCGGAGATTTATACTTAATCGATCTGTCTGTTGGATTATCGGCATCCATATTTTCGAGTGGGCCAGCCGCTTCAGCAAATGATGGAGCCAAAATATTAAGCATCGATCTTTACAATAGGCAAATTTGTGCTGATTGTGATAATGATGGGGTATCAAATAATTTTGATTTAGACTCTGACAACGATGGTATTTATGATGTTCATGAAGCTGGCCATACCGCAGTAGATTCCAATAATGATGGGGTTATAGATGGAATTGCAGCTGACTTTGGAGCAAATGGGTTATTCGATATATTAGAAACTTCTGAAGATAATGGCGTGCTGAATTATACTATAGCAGATAGCGAAACAAGCGCTGACGGTACATTTGATATTTGTGAATTAGACTCAGATGGCGACGGATGTTTTGACACAAAAGAAGAAAGTATCGTTGATTTAGATAATGATGGAATTGTAGGTAGTGGTGTACCACCTGTGGACATTAATGGACTGGTAACTTCTATTGTATATACTGCTCCAGTCAATGATATTTGGCAAAATCCTGCACAGAGCTATTGCTTAAGTATCAACGGTTTGGTTTTTGAAGATATCAATTTTGGAGGAGGAGATGGAAGGTCATTCGCTCTAGCAGATCTTTCTGCTGTATCCTCTGGCTGGACAGCTAATGACATTCATGTTGAAAATGCAAGAGTGGAATTGTATGATAACTCTGGAAACTTTGTAGCGAGTACAAACACGGATGTAAATGGTGCATATTCTTTCACTGACTTAACAAGTGAGAGTTATTCAGTAAGAGTAGTTAACAATACAGTGGCTTCAAATCGAATGAGCAATAGTACTGGAGCAACGATTATACCTGTGCAAACTTTCAGAACAGATGGAATCGCAGAATTTGCAGATGAAGTGGGAGGAGCTTCACCAGCCTTGGTTGACGCCAACAGTAATACTACAAATGCCAATATTTCAACATTAAGCACTGCTTCATTAGCCGCACAAACGGTAACTACGATTACCCTTGCAGGCTTGGATCAATCAGGTGTTGACTTTGGATTTAATTTTGACCTAGTTGTCAATACCAATGATGCGGGCCAAGGATCTCTTCGTCAATTTATATTGAATAGTGATGAACTAGATAATACGAATTTAGATCAAGAAGACAATCCAACTAATGGTGTATCTTTTCCTAAAGAACCAGAATGGGAAACTTCTATTTTTATGATCCCAGGTACTGGAGTGCATACGATTGAACCGCTATCGCTCTTAGGTCTTATCCGAGATCCTAAAACCCATATCAGTGCTTACACACAAGAAGGATCTGCTCAAGGGCCAATTGAAAGTCGTACCATCAATGTCGAAATAGACGGTAACTTTAACACCTATAATGGAATTAACATTTATTCTAGTGATATACATATTTCTGGATTAGCTATTCATTCCTTGAACGCAAGTATTCGTAGTTACGAAGCTAACTCTACCAATAACTTCTTTTGGGGTAACTATATAGGAACAGAAGCAGATGGTCTTACTACTACAATAGGAACTTATAGTGGAACTGGTGTCTACTTAAGCAATTTGAATGATTCTTATATTGGAACGAATGGAGATAATATCAATGATGCTAATGAAGGAAACCTCATTTCAAATAGTTATCATGGTATTGATACAAGAAACGGAAATAACTTATTAATTGCTGGAAATTATATTGGACTTGATAAAACAGGAACGCTTGATTTTGGAAATCAATATGTTGGTATTTATATCGGAGATGCCAGCAATCCGAATTATATTGGATTTAAAGATGACTTAGCTAATACCAACGCAAATCATTTAAGAAATGTGATCGCAGGAAATGGAAATGATGCTGTACGAATTTCTGCTTCTAATGCCCAGGTGGTAGCAGGAAATTATTTAGGAACGGATGTAACAGGAACGATCGGTATTGGTAACACAAATTATGGTGTCCAAATCCAAGGAAATACTAATAATAACCTCATAGGTACCAATTCGAATGGAGATGATGATCTAAAAGAAAGAAACATTATTTCAGGAAACGGAACAGGTTTACGATTCTTAAGTTCTAGCACTGGGACAGGGAATATTGTTGCAGGAAATTTTGTGGGAACAGACGTTACCGGTAATAATCCATTGCCTAATCAAAATCATGGTATTAGCTTAGAGGGAGATAATACGGGGACGATTATCGGGACAAACGGGGACAATGTCAACGACTCGGTAGAAGGAAACATCATTTCTGGAAATGGTGATGATGGTATTCGTCTTAGTATGAGTGAGGTGCTAATTGCTGGAAATAATATTGGTATAGGATATGATGGAATAACTGTGATGGGCAATGGAAGTAGAGGTATCCTATTGGCTTTAAACTCGTCAAATAATGTAATTGGCTACAGCCCAACAATGGCGAACTCAGATGAATTAGTGGTAGGAAATAAAATAATGAATAATGGGGACTCTGGAATTGCTATTTCTGACACTGGAACCCAAAACAGATTTAGTCGAAATCAATGGGTGAACAATGCTGCTCTTGGCATTGACTTAGACTACGATCTGGTATCAGCCAATGATAATGGAGATGGAGATACTGGGCCAAATAATATGATGAACTTTCCTGTTTTTGAATCAGCAGAGGTTATAGGGACTAACTTAGTCATTAAAGGCTTTGCTCCTGCAGGATCAGAAATTGAATTCTTTATCGCTGATTCAGGACCTAACCCTAACCCTTTACCATATGCTACAAGCTTTGGAGAAGGAGCCACCTATCTATTCACCTTGATGGAAGGAAGTGGAGCAGATACAGACGCGACAACTGACACTTATACCGATGATGGAACAGGACCTAGTTTCTCAAAAACTCAAAATCAATTTGAAGTGACGGTAGATGCTACAAGCTTTGCTTTGTTCAATGGAATAAACATCACCTCTACGGCAACTGATACCAACAACAATACTTCAGAATTTAGTGGATGGACTAGTGTCTTATTTGTTGAAATCTGTAATGATGGGATTGATAATGATGGAGATGGATTAGTTGATTGTTTTGATTGTGCAGATTGTTTTGATTCTACGGATTGTGGGGATAACGACAATGATGGCATAGGAGATTATTGTGATTTAGATGATGATAATGATGGAATACCAGATTTAGACGAGGGGTGTAACGAAAATATCATTCAGTTTCCTGATGCGGACAAAGCGTATTTGTTTCAACAAAACCCAACTCAAGTATACACTGTTGACATAGCAACAGGAGTCAGCAGTTTTCTTACGGGACTAACATTCTCTTTTAATGCTGTAGCTATAAATGAAGAAGATGGATTGCTTTGGGGGATTAATTCGACTACAGGAAATTTAGTGACTTTGGACCCAGTAACCTTTTCAATTGTCAATACATTTGATAATTATGGCAATTATGTTTCAGGTGCATATGATCCTATAAGAAAAGTATATGTGCTTCATCACTTTGGAATCGTTTATGCTATAGATGCCAATCCTAATTCTGTAACATATGGCAGTCAATTATATGATTTTGCTACTTCTGATTTTACGCCTGACATCTTATATAATGGAGACGATGGATTTATGTATGGTATAGAGAATTTAACGAATAATCTTATTCGGTTTGATATTGTCGGCCAAACATCATCCCTAGCTGGAGTAGTTTCTGGCTTGCCAGCAGGAAGTTATGGCGCTGGATATTCACTAATAGATGGTCGAATGTTTTTCAGTAATAATACTACTGGTGAGATATATCTTATTGATTTGGAGGTAGGATTGTCTGCCGTAGTAACTTCTAATGGCCCGAGTTCAAGTGGAAACGATGGAGCAAAGTTCTTGAACGTGGATTTACTAAATAACCTGATTTGCTTAGATACTGATTCTGATGGAATTCCTAATAGTCTTGATCTCGACTCCGACAATGACGGGATCTTCGATCTTGATGAAGCGGGACATAGTGCAGTAGATGCAAATAATGATGGTATTATTGATGGTACAGCAGTTGCTTTTGGAACCAACGGATTATTCGATGGCATCGAAACGGCTGCTGATAGCGATGTAATAAATTATACGATTGCCGATAGTGAAACATCATCAGATGGAATTTATGATGCTTATGAATTAGACTCAGATGGCGATGGTTGCTTTGATGCACAGGAAGAGAGTGTATCAGATTCTGAGGATGATGGCATAGCAGGCACAGGAGTACCAATAGTCGATGCCAATGGTTTAGTTACTTCAATCACGTATACTACACCAGTCAATAATTTTTGGCAAAATCCAGAAATTGGAGTTTGTTTGTCGGAGATATGTGGGGATCTTATAGACAATGATGGAGATGGATTAATCGATAATTTGGATGATGACTGTTGTGGCGCACAAGCTCCAACTCTTCAGAAAAAATAAACCTTGATAAATCATTCAACTTATATTTTTACATTATTATACGCCATCCAACTTTTTGCAAAACCAATCCAATGCGTTAAAAATGCTTTGCTAAAAAACAAACTAGAAAAGTCATTAAATCGCTGCACATGCACTCCCGTGTAATGTAGCCAAATAGCTAAGCCACCATAAGGGATTAGCTTTTTTTCTTCTTCAGAAAGAGGACTTATCGATTCATATGCCTCGCAAAACAGCTTTGCTTTTTTAGCATAAATATCTTTATCTGCTGCTTCTTTGAACAACAGCATAAGCGTGTAACCTATGTCTAAAAACAAGTGTCCGTTACCACAATTATCAAAATCAAACATCGTAATTTTTGAATCACTGTCAATCTTCATATTGTCAGACCAGAGATCCAGGTGCACAATTCCTTGTCTCAATTTACTTGTATCTATTGCTTCGAATTGAGCTGACATTTCTTCATATGCTTTTTTCAAATACTGCACTTCTTCCAAGGATTCTGAAAAGAAATCTTTGGCCAACAAGTAAGCCCAGTGGACGAGTGTGTCGGGATTATAGCTTTTTCTTTGGAGTGACTTATTGATCGTTACTTGATGTAACTTGGCAATTTGTATACCCAGATTATAGCAAATATTTTTTGATAAATTCTTGACAACTTCTCCTTTTGCGTAAGAGAATAAGACTGCAAAACGTTCTCCTTCAATCGCATTAATTTTTTGAATATAAGCTCCGGATTGATCTTGGATAGGGTAGGAAATTCCAATGTTATTTTCATTTAACAAAAGCAATAACTTGATTTCTTCTAAAATTTCAAGCTTAGTTCTCCAATTGAAGGTATAAAGTCTCAAGACATACTTGTCCGTTCGTGTCTGTATCAAATAAGTGTGATTGACACCTATTCGGATTATTTCGCAAGTTGTTTCGGGTCCGAGCTTAAATTTTTCCTTTACTAATTCTACAAGAAAGTTATTTGAGATAATGGAGCTTGTAGCTGCTGCGTGATTCATGTGGATAACATTCTGTTAATTGAAATTCCGGTCTTTCGTTAAAAGTAGGCATCCTAGCTCTTAAACTGAAAATAATTCGTAATTTACATCAAAGTACTAAGTTTACTAGACTAAATGCAATACTCATGTTACAAATCAACTCTTTAAGAAAGCCTATCTCGATCGGAATATTTTTGCTCTTTTTTTTGAACTGTACCTTTGCAGTCAATTCCGTCAAATCACCATTTTTTATTGTAAAATCAACGGATGAACAACAGACTCCTAAACTGCCCTTAATTCACACAGAAGCGGACGTTTCTATTGCTGGAGTCATTGCAGACGTAAGGGTTAAGCAGGTTTATGTCAATACAGGGACAGTGCCTGTAGAGGCAATTTATGTTTTTCCAGGGACCAGCAAATCTGCGGTTTATGGCATGCAAATGCGAATAGGTAATCGGATAAGCATAGCGGAAATACAGGAAAAGGAGCAGGCCAAAGCAAACTATGAAAAAGCCAAAGCTGCAGGTAAAAGTGCATCGCTTCTGCAACAACACCGACCCAATATTTTCCAAATGAATGTTGCGAACATAATGCCTGGTGACACCATTGAGGTTGAGTTGAACTATACGGAATTACTTAGTCCTGAAAATGGGATTTACCAATACGTATATCCTACCATTGTGGCACCTCGATATGCAAATAAGGAAACCATGTCTAAAAACGACTGGATGTACAACATGTACACGAATGAGAAGAGCTTTGAGGACGCGGCAAAGACCCATACCTTTGATATAAATGTACACCTGGAAGCAGGGCTCGAGATTGCGAAAATTAGTTCTGCTTCACATGAGGTGGATGTTATACAAGACAATCCTTCTAGCGCCGAAATCGGTCTGGTAGGTGGAAAAGGTTACGAAGGTAATCGGGATTATATTTTAAAATACCAACTAGCCGGCGAACAAATTAGTTCGGGTATGCTGCTTTATGAAGGAGAGGAAGAGAATTTCTTTCTGATGATGTTGCAACCACCAAAACGAGTTACACCTGATCAGATACCACCGAGAGAATACATCTTTATTGTAGATATTTCTGGTTCGATGAACGGCTTTCCAATCAATATCTCAAAAAAATTAATGAAAAATTTGATTTTGGGTTTGCGTCCGACAGACAAATTTAATGTATTGCTTTTTGCTGGATCTAATTCCTTGATGTCGGAAGAATCACTACCAGCTACAGAAGCAAATTTTAACAAAGCGATTCAAACGATTGAGAATAAAGGCGGTTCCGGTGGTACCGAAATGTTGCCTGCATTAAAGCGAGCGATGGACTTACCAAAGTCAGATGGTTTTTCTCGAACGATCATCATTGCAACAGATGGATTGGTACAACTTGAGAAAGAAGCTTTTGAATTAATTCGTAATAATTTGGGGGAAGCCAATTTTTTTCCATTTGGAATTGGCAAATCGCACAATCGGTTTATCATAGATGGATTGGCGCATGCAGGACAAGGAGAAGCGCTCTTGGCGACCAACGAGAAGGAAGCAGATGAAGCAGCGATCTGGTTTAAGAAGTATATCGAATCGCCTGTATTGACAAATATTGAAACCCGTTTTGATGGTATGGAAATTTACGATGTGGAGCCGAGAAGTACACCTGATATTTTTGCAGAGCGTCCGGTTGTTCTTTTTGGAAAGTACAAAGGTAGTCCCTCTGGTAAAATTATGGTTAAAGGAATTTCTGGTAAGGCGCTTTACAAAATGGAACTAAACCTTGGCGATTATCAAGCCTCGGAGGACAACGAAGCTTTGCGATATTTATGGGCTCGTCAACGTATCACCATTCTCTCAGACTACAATAATATAAAACGAAAATCTGACAAAGCGATTATTCAAGAAATCACTGAGCTTGGCTTGAAATATAACTTAATGACGGATTATACATCCTTTATTGCTGTTGATCATTTAGTGAGAAAAATGCCTGATCCTAAACGTGCAGGAACGATGCAAGGGGACAGTACTAATCTTTATGCTTCCAATACCTCACTTGGCGGTCAGTTGGCAGCATTCGGTGGGACTAGTAACACTGGCGCTGTACCAGAGCCGGGTGAATGGGCAATGATTATTTTACTTTCTTTATTCACCATGTGTTTATTCTTTTATAAAAGTCGATAGTGATTTTTGAAAAAAACAAAACATTCCTCATTACTATAATTCTTGTATTAGTAGGCTTGCTCTGCTCTTTACCCACTTTGCAGTTTTATGCACAGGTCAATGGAATGGTGCTCGCTTATGCTGGAATGTTGTTTCTTCCATTGGCCTTCTACATCAAAAAACCAGCGTACTTATCTATGCGATTTGCGCTATCAACATTGGCATGTCTGGGGATATTTATTTTAATTCCATCACACCTTATTTTACTATTTGGTTTTTATTGTTTTTGCTTCTTGGTTATGGAAAGCTTTTTAGGCAAACTAAATAAACTGGCATTCATACTAATGATCTTGGCCTCTCCGATAGCCTACAGTCTGTTCGAAGTTTTTGGTTTCCCAATCCGATTGACCTTGACGAAATGGGCAGCAAGTATTTTGAACTTTAGCGGGTTTGATTGCCAAAGCACCGGCAATCTTTTAGAAGTAAATGGAGCTATCTTTTCGGTTGATCCAGTTTGTATGGGCTTAAACATGGTGATGACTTCTTTACTGGGTAGCTTAATTTTAATTAGTTTTTTAGAAAAGAAATGCTTGCAATACTTTACGAATATAGGATTGCTGTTGAACCTGATCGCATCTCTGGCCTTTGTCATTCTTGCCAATCTATTTCGAATCGTGCTGATTGTTTTGTGGAAGGCAATGCCGGGAACCACCCTGCATGAAATGATTGGTTTGTGTTCGATGGTGGCCTTTGTGTTTGTGCCATTGTACTTTTTGCTCCCTATAATTTTGCGCTATTTTTCTAAACCTGATTCTGATGAAAATGTGATAAGACCTATTAATTCGCAGCTTCGAAATAGTAGTATTTTTGTTTTATTAGTTGGCTTGTTCATTGCCAATCAAGTCCACCCCAATATTCAAAAAGAAGTACTAGACGAGCAGACCCGAAGTGTGAATCTAGCAGGATATGAAAAAGAAATTCTGCAATTTCCGAATGACTTGGAGGTAGTCGCATTGAAATCAGAACAGCATTTAATTTACATCAAGTCTCAATATCCATATCGCATCAGCAATCATAGTCCTCTGATTTGCTGGCAGGGTAGTGGTCATGAAATAAAGAACGAAAGAGTTTTAGAAGTCAATCAACATCTGGTTTTTACTGCGGAGTTAATTTCTGAGAATGACAGCTATTATACTGCTTGGTGGTATGACAATGGAAAGTATAAAACGATTGGAAACACGGACTGGCGCTGGAAGCTAATGAAAGGAGAACCTTCTTTTAGATTGGTGAATGTGAGTGCTAAGGATTTTTCTCAGTTGTATATGGAAGTGGAGTGGTTGCTGGCGCAAGATTTGTTCGAAAAAGACTGATCGCCATCATCACATCTGTCCATGTTTTCCCAAAGAAGTTATACCCTTTTGCTTTGACGCAAAGTAGTATCAGAAGGAATATTCTCTCATTTTGCTTCTT